>CAJQNJ010000032.1 GCA_905479685.1 uncultured Acidimicrobiales bacterium | reverse complement strand
GCAGATTGTGGTGCCACGGAAGTGCACTTCCTCCGCCATGCCGAGTCACCTTGGGCACCGGACACCCGAGGTTCATGTCGATGTGGTCCACCTTGCCTTCGCCGACCAGCTTCTTGACCGCTTCTCCGATCCAGTACGGGTCTGTGCCATAGAGCTGGATGCTGCGCGGAGTCTCTCCTTCTGCGAACTCCGCGGAGTGCAACATCTTTGCGTGACCCTCCATGAGGGCGCGAGCGGTGATCATCTGGTTGACATACAAACCGCCGGCCGCCGTCACGGCGTCGCCGGGCGGTGGCGATGGATCGTCGAACGCAATGCCATTGCCGAATCGTCGACACAGGGTGCGATAGGGAGCGGTCGTGACACCTGCCATGGGTGCCAACACGACGGGAGGCGAAACCGTCATTCGGCCGATCGACAAGGAGCTGGGAATCACCTCAACAGTTTGCCCGGATTCTCGCCCAGGCCGTTCAGCACCTGTCGAAGCCGGTGACGGGGCAGGCCGATCACGTTGTCATAGCTGCCTTCGATCGATGTCACGAAGAGGCCACCGCGGCCTTGCATGGCGTAGGAGCCCGCCTTGTCCGTTGGTTCACCGGTAGCGATGTACCAGGCGATGTCTTCGTCGGTGAGATCGGCGAATCGGACGACCGTGCTCTCGACGAAGGACTCGGTCGTTGCACCGTGTCGGACGGCAACACCTGTCATCACCTGATGTGTTCGTCCGCTGAGGGTGTGCAACATCTGTGTAGCGTGTGCATCGTCTGTCGGCTTGCCGAGGAGCTGGCCGTCGATCGTCACGATCGTGTCGGCGGAAACGACCACATCGTCGGGCTCACACGAGATCGCAGCACCTTTCTCCAGCGCCAATCGTTCGACGTAGGCGGAGGGATCTTCGCCCGGGAGTGGTGTCTCGTCGATGTCGGTCGGGCAGACGTCGGGAACCAATCCGAGTTCTTCGAGTAGCGCACGTCTTCGCGGCGATCCAGAGGCAAGAATGAGAGACACGGTCGCACCGTATCGGGCCCACAAAGCGTCAAGGACGGTTCTGTGGGTGCCGATGAGTTGGGGATGCGGGCAAGTGCGGCATCGACGAGGTGAGGAATTCATGGGCGAAACAGTTCTGGTCACAGGCGGTGCCGGATACATCGGGAGCCATACGGCGCTTGCGTTGATCGCAGCAGGACATCGTGTCGTGGTCGTCGACAACTTCGTGAACGCAAAGCCCGATGCGTTGGCCGTTGTAGCCGACATCACGGGACAAGAGATCGTGGTGGTCGAAGGCGATGCCCGCGACGTCAAGATGCTCGAACATACGATGCGCGAGAACGACGTCACTGCAGTGATCCACATGGCCGCCTTGAAAGCCGTCGGTGAGTCGGTCGAGATGCCGCTCGAGTACTACGGGAACAACCTCGAATCGGCGATCTCGACTCTCGACGCCATGCGCAATACAGGCGTCTGGAAATTTGTCTTCTCGTCCTCGGCAACCGTCTACGGAGACCCGGAATCCTGTCCGATTCCTGAGAGTGCACCAGTTGGCGCCACCAATCCGTACGGAATGACCAAGGAGATGATCGAGCTCATCATTCGAGACCTGTCCGCCTCCGATGACCGCTGGAAGATCACCTCACTTCGATATTTCAATCCCGTCGGGGCACACGAGTCCGGCCGCATCGCCGAGGCCCCCGTGGGTCGGCCGAACAACCTCATGCCGATGATCATGGAGGTTGCGACTGGCAAACGCGACAAGGTCATGGTCTTCGGGGACGACTGGCCCACCCCGGATGGGACGGGGGTGCGTGATTACATCCACATCATGGATCTGGTCGAAGGCCACGTCGCTGCGCTGGAGCACCTCGAACAGCAGAACGGATACGAGGTGTACAACCTCGGTCAGGGCAGCGGGGTAAGTGTCCTCGAGCTGATTCGGGCCGTCGAGGGAGCAACAGGACTCGAGATTCCGTACGAGATCACCAGCCGGCGCGCTGGCGACATCGCGGAGTGTGTTGCGGACCCGACCAAAGCCAATACGGTCCTCGGTTGGGAGACGACGCGCACGATTGCCGAAGCCTCTCGCGATGCCTGGAACTCGCAATAGCGTTGTCGGCGTGGTCGCTGCGCTCCCCGAAGCCCACCCGACATCGGTGTTTGGTACCTAGAGGATTCGGCGGTCGGCGGCCCAGCGAGTCAGTTCGTTGCGGTTCGACAGCTGGAGCTTGCGCAGCACCGAACTCGCATGTGATTCGACAGTCTTGATCGAGATCGTCAACCGTCGCGCGATCTCCTTGTAGGCATATCCCCGGGCGAGCAGCCGCATGACCTCTTGTTCGCGGGCGGTCAGCTGATCGAGCTCGGGGTCGGCGGTCGGAGTGGTGAGTACGGTCGAAAACGCATCGAGCACAAAACCTGCGAGCCGCGGGGAAAACACGGCATCGCCGGCCGCAACCCGATTGACAGCGTTGACAAGCTCGTCCCCATCGGTCGCTTTGGTGATGTACCCGCGGGCGCCAGCGCGGATCACTGCGATGACATCTTCGGCGGCATCGGACACCGAGAGCGCAAGGAACACCGTCGTGACACCACGGTCCACCGCGCCCGAGATCACATCGGCTGCCGTTCCGCTCGGAAGGTGGACATCACACACGACGACGTCAGGCTTCTCTCGTACGATCACGTCGATTGCCTCCGGGACGTCGCCCGCCTCGCCCACGATCGTGAAGTCGTTCTCGAGGCCAGCACGAACGCCCGCCCGCACCAGTGCATGATCATCGACAAGGACGATGCGTGTCATGTGATGGCTCCATTCTGTTCAGCGGTCGCATGGTTCGGAGCGCTGCGGTTGTCGAAGGGCAGGCTCAACTCCACCTCGGTTCCTCCCCCTAGCGACGAGTGCAGCAAGGCAACGCCACCAGCGCGTTCCATTCTTGCCACGATCGAATCCTTCACCCCGTGCCGATCTCCGTCTATCGAGAGCGGATCGAACCCGACGCCCGTATCTCGCACGAAGATCTCGATCCCGCTCGGTGTGCGTTCGGCGAAGACATCGATGCGGTCGACGCCGGCGTGCACGGCTGCGTTCGTCATTGCTTCCTTCGTTGCTGCGATGAGGGTGACGAGATCCCCTGGCACCGGTTCACCGTTGTCTCCCACTGCGACGACGTCGATCTGGACGCCGAAGGTCTCCTCGACCTCGATGGCGGCCTGCTCGAGCGCCGGTCCCAGATGTACGCCACCGGGCGAGGTCGCATCTGGCCCATACAGCCAGTTGCGGAGCTCTCTCTCCTGACGTCGGGCGAGCTGGGATGCGCGTTGTGGATCCTCCGCGTTGCGCTGAATCAGCGTGAGCGTCTGCAGCACTGAGTCGTGCAAGTGGGCCGAAATCCGTGCTCGTTCATCCAGCCGAATCCGATCGAGCCGCTCACCGTCGAGCGACCGCGCCATCTGCAGAACCGACGGTGCAGCGATGATCGTGATGCCCCCGATGATCGCAATGCCAAAGATCAGTGCCACGACTGCTTGCCAGAGTGAATACGACAGGGCTGCGAACGCGAGAAGACCACCGATTGCCACAGCAAGGCCGGCAACGATGCGAACGACGATGGAGATTCCCTCTGGTTCGTTGTTCCCTCGAGACCACGCGATGAGCGCGCCGATGAAGACGAACCCGATGGGCCAACTGATCGAGGTGAACGCCGACGACGTCAGCTGCCCCAGCATCGTCATCAGACCCACGACGACCATGCCAATACCAAGATGGCGATGGAGAGCAGTGGCACCCTTGGGAACCGGGTGGTACGGGCTGATCTGGGTCGGGGCAAAGATGGCGAGCCATGCCCATGTCAACACGTAGAGCAAGAGGCCCCAGCCGCCCACGAGGGCGAGGACGATGAACGCTGCTCGAATGACGAGCGGTTGAACCCCGATCTCCTTGGCGATCGCAGCAGCGACTCCACCGACCCAACGGTCGTTGCGGTCGATGCGGGGGGTCTGCCAGCGTGCGCGTGACAGGGGTGCGTTCATCTCCTCATTGTCGCACCATCGGCCCCATAAGACATCAGGGGTCAACCCTGATGTCACCCTGAGAGGCGGTCGACAAACCAGGGACCGATGGGTGGATCACCCAATAGGCATCGCCCACGCGGTTCTCGATGATGGAAACATGGACGACATCAACAACGAAGAAGAACCAACCGAACCAACCGAAGCCGAGGACACGCTGAACGCTGACGCCCCGAACACCGGGGACATGGCGGACACTGAAGAAGCCCCAAACGCCGTGGACGGCACACGTGCTGAAGACAGCCCAGGCGTAGCAGACACCGCGGACACCGAAGACATACAGAACGACGTGGTCGATGCCACCGTGGATGAACCCGATGCCAACGAAGGGCAGGAGAGCGAGCCTGCGCCACCCGGCGCGATCCCGCCCCCATACCAACATCCGCAGGACAACCGTCTGACCCGTGATCCCTTTGCCACCTTCGGCGGAGTGCTCTCGGGCATCGGACATCGATACGGCTGGGACGTGTCCCTCACTCGACTCGCCTTCGTGGTGCTGCTGATCGTGTCTGGTGGAACGGCGATCGTCGCGTACCTGCTCGCATGGCTGATCATCCCGCGAGCAACACACTGGCCTCCTGCACGTGTTTCCACATCTCGGACCCGACTTTCGGGGCGAGATCTCGGCATCGGTCTCATCGGACTGGGAGCGCTCGTCGTTCTCGGTATCGGAAGTGGTGAGGCGGCAGCGGTACTGGTCCCTCTCGCCCTCGTCGGGGGCGGAATCTGGCTTCTGATACAAAGCCCACGTGACCCTGAAATCGAGGCTCCAGATCGTGCAACCGCCCAAGCTCCGGTTGTTCCCGCACAGCCGGTCATGGTGGCGTCGCAGCCGGCACCAGCTCCACAGCCAACTGTGGTTCCTCAGCCTGTTCCGAAGCGCTCCGGGTTCCGCCGGATCGGCATCATTGGCTTGTTCAGCTTTCTTGGACTCTTGCTCCTTGCGATCATTGCGGTTCCCTTGATCTTGTTCGCCGTGATCACCGGCGGCGACTTCGACACCGATAGGGAATACGTCTACCGGCCAGCCCGCGTCGAAGATATCCCGACCGACATCTCAGAAGACGTCGGCGAGATCATTCTCGATCTTCGCAGAGTGGACTTCTCGACCCTCGCCGTGGACGCCGAGCCGCTTCGTGTCGATGTCGAACTCGATCTCGGTCGCATCGAGGTGCTCCTTCCACAGGACGTTCGTGTGGTCGTCGATGCCGAGACTGACCTTGGAGACGTCACCGTGTTCGGTTCGAGCGACGAGGGCATCAATCCATCGAGATCGATCGCTCAAGACGATCCGCAACTCGATCTCGAACTCGACCTCAACGCTGGAGAGATCGTGGTCGCACGTGGGAACTCGTTGGGCGTGACGACGACCGAGGTCGGCTGATGTTTGCCCTGATCTCGACCTTCGGCGGCCTCGTCGTGCCATTGGTCGCCTCGGTGGTCGGCTTGTTGGCGCTGGTCGACGAATAACATGTCCTCATGACCACCCGATCGTTGGCACTCGCGGTGGCGCTCGTTGTCAGTGCATGTGGGTCGAATCCTGGTGGCGACAACGCCGGATCGGAGTCGACGGCACCGCCGACGACAGCTCCAGCCGAGACGACCTCCACCCAAGAAATCGTCCCCTCCACCCAAGAGATCGTCACAGGCTCAGATGATGTCCCCGAGTCGTCCTCGGGGACATCATCGACCGTTCCGGTGGTCGACGTCGAGCGGGTCTCGGAGCCGGTGTCCGTGGACTGTTCGACGCTTGGTCGGGTGCAGGTCGGGCTGCAGACCGGCACGATCACCTCCGGTGGGCTCGAGTACGAGTACCAGTGGACGGTCCCGAGCACGTACGACGGCTCGCCGATCGCAGTGGTGCTCGACTTCCATGCGATCGGAAGTGATGGTGCCCAGCAGGCCGTGTTCAGCGGATTCGCGGCGCTCGCCGAAGCCGAGGGGTTCCTTGCAGTGGAACCCACCGGTATCAGCATCGATGGGGACGAACGAGCCTCATGGGAGCTGCCGCAGTTCGCGTCCGACCAACGCGACGACATCGCCATGGTCGTCGACCTTCTCGATCATGTTGCGGCCAACGTTTGTATCGATCCCTCGAGGATCTATGCGACGGGAATGTCCAGCGGAGCGTTGTTCACCTCGACACTCGTGTGCGAACTCAGCAACACGATCGCAGCCGCGGTATCGGTCGCCGGCGTGACACACCACGAGTCTTGTGTTCCAGCACGCGCCATGTCGTACCTTGCCTTCCACGGCACAGATGACACGACCATCCCTTTTCGAGGCGGCGGCGAAACGACGCTGAGTGACTCCGAGGGTGGGGAGTTCTTCGAGCAGGTCATGCCCGAAGAATTTGCGGAGTTCGCGTCCGATTTCGGCTGCTCGGAGTCCTCGGATTCGGTGATCTCGGATTCGGTGACGCTCACCTCATGGGTTGGCTGCACCGATGACGTCGAACTCGGGTTCTACACGATCGACGGTGGGGGACACACGTGGCCTGGGTCGATCGTTTCGTCAGAGATCACCTCCATCGGAGTCACCAACATGGATATCGATGCCACGGCACTGGCGTGGGAGTTCTTCCAACGCCATCAGCTCTAGGCCTCCGAGATCGACAGGTCATGAAACGTCGTCCCTGGCAGCTGGTCACCATCGTCGTGGCGCTCGCTGTGTTCACAGCAGCATGCTCGGCAGATGACGAGCGCGTGGTTGATCGAACAGCGCCCCCTACCTCGATGTTGGGAACACCGACCACCGAAGCGCCAGACACGTCCTCATCGACGACCTCGACGACATCGCCGCCCCTCACCACTTCGATCGACTGGACGATCTGCGGTGATCTCGAATGTGGCAGGGTCGAGGTGCCGGTCGACTACGACGACCCAGGAGGGGAGACACTCTCGATCGCGGTGAACATGCTTCGAGCCGCCGACACCGACAGGCGGCTCGGGGTGTTGTTGGTCAATCCTGGAGGGCCTGGCGCTTCCGGGCTGGATTTTGCCGAGGCGTTCGCGTTCGGAGCGTTTCCATCCGAGCTGACCGACAACTTCGACATCGTCGGATTCGATCCGCGAGGTGTCGGTGGTTCGGGTCCGGAATTTGCATGTGGTGCCTCGGGAGAACAGCTGGCGCTCCTCGCAGATATCGACGAGTTGGTGGATGAACCCGATGAGGTCATCGCCGTGCACGCTGCTGTCGAGTTGTGTGCGGATTCGATGGGTCAGGTAGCAGGCAAGTTGGGAACCGACTTCGTCGCACGCGACATGGACGAGATCCGCAAGGCACTCGGCGAAGAGCAGGTCTCGTTTCTCGGCTTCTCGTATGGATCGGTCATCGGAGTCTGGTACGCATCGCTGTTTCCCGATCGTGTGCGCGCGATGGTGATCGATGGTGCGAACAATCCTGTTGACGAACTCGACTCCCCTGAGCAACGGCTCGCCAGTGTGCGTCAAGAGATCGAGCCGATCTCGGAGCTGCTCGAACAAGCGATCAACGCCTGTGACGACGAGTCTTGTCCCATATACAACGGCGGTGACCCGGAGGGGTATTACTACGAGGCGGTCACGAAGCTCGAACTCGTGAATGCGGCGATGGCGGACAACCCCGATGCTGGCTTCCTTGCACTCATCACGACCCTGTACAGCGAGGCATCCTGGCCAACCCTCTGGGAGGCGCTCGCCGATCTCCAAGAGCGTGACGATCCCTCGTTGTTCGCTCGTTTGGGAGAGTTTCAACTCGGCGATGACCCCGGCGCGGCCAACTTCACCGCGCACGTCAATTGTTTGGACAGCTGGTCGCTCCAACCGGCGATCGATCGAGAGGCGCGACTGCAGTCAGACGCGGAGTTTCTCCAGCTGGAGGATCAGCTGAGCGCCGACTACCCCTTGCTCGGAGCGATCGAGAGCGAGTCGACATCGATCTGTCCGTTCTACGACCTGATCAACCCACCGCCGCTCGACGCTCTATTCGATGGTGGCGGGGTGCCGATCCTCGTCATCGGAAACCGCTCGGATCCGGTGACATCGTTCGGCGAATCCGAGGAGTTGGTGAACGACATCTTGTCCAATGGTGTCCTCATCGAAGTCGATCACCCCGATCACACCGTGTACCCCTCGAATGAGTGCGTGAACGCGTTCGTACACGATGTCCTCCTCGACGTCGAGTTTCCCGAGAATGGTGCAGCGTGTGGTCGCGAGAGAGCCGTGGACGACGAGATTCTCATCGACGTCTGCGTAGCGATCGCCCCTGACCAGGCGCCTGACCTTTCCGCCGAGGAGATCGATGTGGTCTGCCGGAGCTTTGCCGAGGCCGCATATGCGCGACTTGGCCGAGACGTCGTCGACGAGGCCTTGTTCTCCGATGACGAGGACGCTGGAGCAGCACTTCTCGACGTGTTGCTGGACGAGCTCGACGCGGTGGTTGGCTGACCAGGTTTCTCCACTTCGTGGATTGTTCGGCCACAATGGCCAGGTGGCGATTCTCGATGAGCTCCTGGCCGAACGCAGCACCCTTCTCGTCGACGGCGCGATGGGCACCGAATTGTTCGCTCGCGGCTTGACTGCAGGGGACCCGCCCGAAGCGTGGAACGTCGACATGCCAGACACCATCTCGTCGGTGCACAGCGGCTACATCGACGCTGGTTCGGACATCGTGCTCACCAACTCATTCGGCGGTACGGCCTTTCGGTTGAAGCTTCACAAACTCGATGATCAGGTGCTCGAGCTCAATCAGGCTGCAGCTACTGTCGCGCGACGAGCTGCCGATCAAGCCGATCGAGCCGATCGAAAGGTTCTCGTGGCTGGATCGATGGGGCCATCGGGTGAACTGCTCGAGCCCATGGGAACAATGACGCCCGAAACGTGCAGCACCGCATTCGCGGCGCAAGCCGAGGGTCTGACCTCCGGTGGCGTCGACCTCTTGTGGATCGAGACGATGTCGAGTCTCGATGAACTCGAGGCTGCAGTGGTGGGTGCTCGCCGCACATCTGATCTTCCTATCGCTGCGACCATGAGCTTCGACACTGCGGGTCGCACGATGATGGGCGTGACCGGCGAAGATGCCGCACGTCGGATGACTGCGCTTGGCCTTTCGGCGATCGGAGCGAACTGTGGAAACAACATCGCAGAGACCGAATCTGCGGTACTGCAGATCTTGATGGGCGCCGGCGAGACGCCGGTCATCGTGAAGTCAAACGCCGGTGTTCCAGAGTTTCGCGGCAACTCGCTGATCTACAGCGGGTCCCCCGAGGTGATGGGGGCACACGTGCAGAGGATGATCGACGCTGGCGTCTCGATCATCGGTGGTTGTTGTGGCACATCAACCGAACATCTCGCGTTCATGCGAAGGGTGATGGATGGGGCAATCGAGGCCCCATCGATTCCTGCACCAGGGCCCACCCGCCCCGACGATGACCCAGGCAGTGGCGCCGGTCGCGGGGAACGCCGAGAACGACGACGACGACGTCCAGCCGCCTAGGCAAGAACGGAGAGACGTTCGATTGCGTCGTCGAGGACTTCGTCGCGTTTGCAGAACGCAAACCGAACGAGTCGTCGACCCGCCTCTTTGGTTTCGTAGAACACTTCGCTCGGGACGGCCACGACCCCAGCTTTTTCTGGGAGTGCGAGACAGAACTCAATGCTTGTCGCCGGCATGTTGTTTCTGGCCGCGACCGACGAGATGTCTGCGGTGAGGAAATACGTGCCCTGCGTGTGCAGGACATCGAATCCCGCCAGCTCGAGTCCGGTCTGTAGCCGATCTCGTTTGGCCAGGAGATCGGTTCGGAGTCCTTCGAAGTACTCGTCGCCGAGCCGTAGGCCCACTTCGATCGCTGGCTGGAGTGGAGCGGCATTCACGAACGTGAGGAACTGCTTGGCCACCATCACCGCGTCTCGAAGTGGTTGAGGCGCCGTCAGCCAACCCACCTTCCACCCCGTGAACGAGAAGGTCTTGCCGGCCGAACCGATGCTGATCGTGCGTTCGCGCATGCCCGGAAGCGCAGCGATCGGAATGTGTTCTCCGTCGAAGACCATGTGTTGGTAGACATCGTCACTCACGACGACAAGGTCGTGCTCGATCGCAACTGCAGCGATCTGCTCGAGTTCATTTCGGGTGAAGACCTTGCCCGTCGGGTTGTGGGGCGTGTTGAGCAGAATGGCCCGTGACTTCGGTCCAACCGCTGAACGGAACGCATCGATGTCGAAGGTGTTGTGTGGCGCTTCGATCAATACCGTACGTTTGATCGCACCAGCCATGGCGATCGACGCTGAGTAGCTGTCGTAGCTCGGTTCGAAGGTGATCACCTCATCCCCAAAATCACACAGGCCGAACATGGCACCGGCGATGGCTTCGGTAGCACCTACCGTGATGAGAACCTCGGTGTCGGGGTCGTACTCGAGGTCGTAGAAACGTTGCTGGTGTTCGGCCACCGCTGCTCGAAGTCCTGGCTGACCGAGGAGGGGCGGGTACTGGTTTGGCCCGTGGAGCACGGCATGAGCAGCCACTTCAGCAACCTCACGGGGACCGTCGGTGTCGGGAAAGCCCTGCCCGAGGTTGACCGCACCGGTCTTTTGGGCCAACGCGCTCATCTCCGCGAACACGGTGGTCCCGAACCCCTGGAGGCGTGGATTTCGAAGCGCTTCGACCATTGGGCCAAAGTCTGCCACGCTTGTGCGTCGTGACCCATCCCGAACCTCGCCTGCTGCTCGGTGTCGACACCGGAGGGACATACACCGATGCCGTTGTGCTCGACGCGGACACCCTCGAGGTGACAGCGTCGGCCAAAGCGCTCACAACGCGGCACGACCTTGCCATCGGCGTATCCAACGCGCTGCAGGCGATCTCGGAATCATTCGATCCCGAGCAGGTTTCGCTCGTGTCGGTCTCGACCACACTCGCGACGAATGCGGTTGTAGAAGGGCACGGGAGCCCCGTGCTGATCTTCCTCGTGGGCTTCGATGAAGCGATGGTGTCGCGCGCCGGAATTGCCGAGTCGTTTCGTGACGCGATCGTCGTGCGAATCGACGGAGGACATGACCACTTCGGCGCGGAGATGTCACCTCTCGACATGGATGCAATCAACGGAGCACTCGATGACCACCAAGGCGCAGTACGCGCCGTGGCTGTGGCAGCGACGTTCGCCGTTCGCAACCCAGCCCACGAAGAAGCGATCCGAGAGGTGGTCATCGAACGGACGTGCCTGCCGGTCACGATCTCGTCATCCTTGAGCGAATCGCTCGACGCGCCCCGTCGAGCCCTCACCACTGCCCTCAATGCCCGGCTTCTCTCTCGGATCACAGACCTGATCGATGCGGTTCGGCGCTCCCTCGAGACAATTGGAATCGACGCTCCCGTGATGGTGGCGAAGGGAGACGGTTCGCTCGCCGCGGCCGATTCGGTCGCCCAACGTCCGATCGAGACCGTACTTTCGGGTCCAGCAGCGTCGATTGTTGGCGCGGCTGCGCTCACTGGATTGGCCGACTTCGTGTTGTCAGATGTAGGGGGCACCACGACCGATGTCGGTCAGCTGCGCGCAGGACGACCTCAACTCGTATCCGACGGCGCTCGTGTTGGTGGATGGAGGACCATGGTCAACGCAATCGACGTGCGGACGACCGGTCTGGGGGGAGACAGCGAAGTCCACACAGATCGAACGGCGATTGTTGTAGGTCCGCAGCGGAGAATTCCGATCTCGCTCCTGGCGCTCGAGCACCCCGGAATCATCGATCAACTTCGCTTGGATCTGAAGGAACCCCCACCGCGTGATTTCGCGTCGGTGTTCGTCTTACAGGTGGGTGGAACTTCCAGTGGCAGCGCGATGTCAGCGGTGGAGCAGCGGCTCCTCGACAGCCTTGGCCCGGACCCAACGCCATTGCAGCGTGTCGCCGCTGGGGTGCTGGAGCGGCGTTCACTGGCCCTGCTCGTCGAGAAGGGGATCGTGCAACTCGCTGGGTTCACCCCCACCGACGCCGCCCATGTGCTCGAGATGCAGGACAACTGGTCGTCCGGCGGCGCATCCGCCGCAGCCTCGCTGATGGGCTGGTACACCGGTGACAGCGCAATCGAGTTTGCGCGTCGGGTGTGGTCAGAGACCGTTCGTCGAAGCGCGGCATGTGTGCTCGAGGTCGCGCTCGATGATCGTGCCGGCCCTGTCCTCGAGAACCCTGTGCTCGATGCGGTCATCTCGGGGGTGGGGTCGGTTGGTGGAGTTGGCATACACCTGCAGCCTGTCGATCCCATCGTGGCAGTCGGCGGTCCCGCTCGGGTCTTCTATGAAGAAGTGGCGCATCGGTGCGGGGCACGGCTTGTCATCCCCGAGCAATTTTTCGTTGCCAACGCCGTCGGCGCTGCCGCTGGCCATGTCGTTGCCAGGAGTCACGCGGAGGTGCACAGTGACGGTCCAGCGCAGTTTCGTGTGGTGACCGGCCGCGGTACCGAGCCCGCCACGGACGCAACCGAGGCGCTCTCGCGAGCAGAACAGTGGGCGCGGGAAGTTGCGACTGAATTTCTCGCCGAACGGGCGCTGGGCCTCGACCATCGAGGCGCTGTGCTGGCCCACGTTGATGTCGAACGACATGATGCTCCTGACAGCCGTGGCGACGAAGGTCTGTACTGGGCTCGGATCGACGTCGAGGTTCGGGTCCGCCCTGTTGCATCGAGCGCCGATACGGTGGCGCCATGAACATTGGTGATCCGGTGAACGACTTCACCGCGGTGAACGAAGACGGGGAGAGGGTCGGTCTGTATGACCTTCTCGACAAGGGTCCCGTGGTGCTCTTCTTCTATCCCAAGGCGAAAACTCCCCTTTGAACGAAGGAAAGCTGCCATTTCCGTGACCTCGCTGACGCGTTCGAAGCGTTGGGCGCACAGCGAGTGGGAATCAGCGCAGATCCGGTGGATCTGCAAAAAGAATTCAAACTCGAGAACGCCCTCGACTACCCGCTGCTGAGCGACCTGAACGGGAAGATTCAGCGGCAGTTCGGTACACACCGCTTCGGACCACTTCCTGGCAAGCGAGCCACCTTCGTCATCGGTACCGATCGCACCCTTCTCGCCAAGATCTCGTCGGAGACCAACGCGAACGTGCATGCCGACCAGGCGCTCGAGGCATTGCAGAAGATCTAACTCACCAACGGTCGGGGCTCAGCCGAGCTGCAGGTCCAATGTTGCGCCACCCCAGCCGTTGGCGAGATCGCGGCCTTCGATGGTCACAATCGTCACGTCGCCCGGGATCTCGATGCCGCCCTGGGACCGGGTGAACGGTTGCTCGGACGCGTGGTCGTGCGTGAGAACACGAATGCCGTACTCCGAGCCGTCGGGTCCAACGACCCGCCACGCGTCGGCATACCGCTCCGGCGTGTCGTACGGGGACGACACCGTCACGTCAAATCGCCAGGTGCCGGCATCTTCGAGTGTTGCCTCGGCCGCAATGATGCTCGGGAACGCATCGTTGACGGATTCGGCGCCTGGGTTGCTGCTCGATGCGGACACGGCGCTGGATCCGGACGCGGCGCTGGAGGTGCTGGTCAGGTCATCGGACCCGTCGCTCGCACAACCACTCGACAACACGACCAGCAAAAGCGCGAGCCCACGACCCAACGTTGCCATCAGGCAGCCACGGAGTGTTCGACTGGCTCACGTTTCTTCAGCCAGGGAACCCGGGGGGCGAAGGCCTCGAACACGATCGCAGCGAGGATCAGTGCCACGGCCATCACGAGCGCCGAGCCCACTGCATCGCTCGGCCAATTCTCCCCCGATACGACCAGATTGATCGACACGAGCAAGACGATCACGATCGCGACTTCGAGACCGATCTGCCACACAAGCCGCGGAGTGCCGATCCACCACATCGCAAGTACAACGAGACCCCAGAACACACCTGTCTGGACAATCTCCGTGCTCGGAAAGGAGCCCGCAACACCGCTCTCGGGCGCCGGCCTGTCGACGATTCCTTCGACGACTGACGCAAGCACGGTGGCGAAGATGCTCGTGAAGACGATTGCCAGAGAAACCTTCCACTCGAGGAATAATGCAACGAGGGCGAGGAATATCGTGCCGGCAATGATGAGCCACGGTGAGCTGAGTGCTGATGCTCGTTCCCACCCCGACGTGTCCGTTCCGTCGAGAAGCCAGTCCATCACCGGCTCTTCGACCTCGAGCAGCATCGAATGGCGGCTGCGTGCGATTGCGCCCGCCGCGACAAGCAGCACGATCGCAGCGAGCCAGGCTCGAGCCCACGTGTTTCGCATGGGGTCGACTCTAATCGAGACACGTCTGGACGCTATGGTCTACCTCTCGGAGGTAGATGAAACGTGGACTTTTCTCAGTCGAAGCGAGTGCTCGAACTCACCGAACAACTCAACGCATTCATGGATGCGCACGTCTATCCGAACGAGCAATTGGTGCACGACCAGATCGAAGTCGACCGCTGGGCACAACCCGCAATCATCGAGGAGTTGAAGGTCAAGGCGAAGACCGAGGGGTTGTGGAACCTCTTCCTGCCTCGAGCCGAGGAAGGTGCTGGGCTGACCAATCTCGAGTACGCGCCGCTCGCTGAGATCACCGGACGTTCGCTCTTTCTTGCGCCCGAGGCCCTCAACTGTTCGGCGCCTGACACTGGGAACATGGAGGTGTTCCACGATTTCGGTACCGAGGAGCAGAAGGATCGGTGGCTGGTGCCGCTGCTCGCTGGCGAAATCAGATCCTGTTTCGGCATGACCGAGCCCGATGTCGCCTCGTCTGATGCCACGAACATCGAGACGTCGATCGAGCGAGATGGTGACGACTACGTCATCAATGGACGAAAGTGGTGGACGTCGGGGGCGATGCACCCGCATTGCACGATCATGATCCTCATGGGCAAGACCGATCCTGATGCTCCCCGTCATCTCCAACAGAGCCAGATCGCGGTTCCGATGGATACTCCCGGTGTCACGGTTCTGCGTCCGCTGGGTGTGTTCGGCTACGACGATGCTCCACACGGGCATGCCGAGGTGCTTCTCGAAGACGTGCGGGTGCCGCAATCGAGTCTCATCGGTGAAGAGGGTGGAGGATTCGCGATTGCCCAGGCGAGGCTCGGCCCGGGTCGCATTCATCACTGCATGCGCTTGATCGGCATGGCCGAGCGGGCGGTCGAGCTCATGTGCCTACGGGCGCATGCACGTACGACATTTGGATCGACACTGGCCGAGAAAGGTGTCGTGCAGGAATGGGTCGCCGACAGTCGGATCGAGATCGAACAGGCCCGCCTCCTGGTGTTCAAGACCGCATGGCTGATGGACACCGTAGGCAACAAGGCCGCACAAATGGAGATCTCCGCGATCAAGGTGGCCGTTCCGAACATGGCGCTCCGTGTGATCGACCGCGCAATTCAAACTCATGGCGGTGGCGGGCTTTCGCAAGACTTCCCGTTGGCGGGGATGTACGCCCAAGCTCGCACGCTCCGCTTCGCAGATGGACCTGACGAGGTACACCGTCGCCAGCTCGCACGTCGCGAGCTCCGGAAGTATGCCGACCGATAGGTGATGTTTCGGGGCGGTGCCGCGGCCGTCTGCATCGTGGTGGCATCCGTCGTGGGGTGCGGGGGTTCGAGCGCACCGTCGACCGTCGATGGGCCCGTTTCAACGACCCCGGAGCCAACCGGGGCAATCGAACGGCCGACTCCCGATGCGGTCGTCGATTCGATCGTGCGCATCACCGGCTTCGGTTGCGGAGCTCCAGCGCTCGGCTCTGGGTTTGCGGTGCAGCCCGATGTCGTGGTCACCAGCGGTCATCTCGTCACAGGCCGTGATCCCGAAACCCTCGGCATCATCTTGTCGGATGGCACAGAGATCGGGGCCACCCTGGTCGGGTTCGATCTCGATCTCGATCTCGCCGCACTTCGTCTGAACGAAGCGGTGCTCGAGCCGGTGAACGTCGTCACCGAGGTGCCGGTGGTTTCGGGGGTAGCGATCGGGATTCGGTCGGATGCGGGTTCGCCGGTCGTCAATGAAATCGACTTCGACGTCGACGCACCCGTCACCGTGAATTGGGATGGCGTCTTTCGCGACACCGAATCGGTCTTTCACGGAATCCGAATCGACGCCGAGATTCGCAAGGGCGATTCTGGCAGTGGCCTGTTCATCAATGACCATGACGTCATCGGGCTCATCCACTCGAAGAACCGCAACGGAATTCCTCGCGGCTATGCGGTGGGAGGCGCCGATATTGCCGATTTCGTGGCATCGATCGACCCTGCTGTAGAAGTGGTCGCAGACCGCTGCGCATGAGATGATCATCCGATGTCAGCTGTCGCCCACATAAACGGGGTCTTCGACGTTTTGAACGGGCCTGGTTCGCCGTTCGAAACCGGCGAGATCGAGGTCCGAGGCCAGTCCTACACGGGCTATACCAACGCACCGTCTCAAGTGCGCCAACTCTGGATGGCCGTAAAGGCAGACGACAGCGCCGAGTATCTCGTCTACGAAGACGAGCGACTGACGTTCGGAGAGGCCCGAGACCGAGTACTTCAGATCGCGAACGCGCTGATCGACGATCTCGGTGTGCGGACAGGCGACCCTGTCGGCCTCGCGTTACGGAACTATCCCGAATGGATTCTCGGATGGTGGGCCATCCAGATGGCGGGAGCCGTTGCTGTCGAAATGAACTCGTTCTGGAACGGCCATGAGCTGACCTACGGCATCACCGACAGTGGATCAGCGGTGATGATCGTTGATCAAGAGCGACACGATGCACTCCTACCTCATCTCGACGAGATTCGCGCCGGTGGTGTCGATCTCACGATGGTCGTCGCCCGCGCAACCGGAGAAATCTCCGAAGGGTCTCTTCGCTGGGAAGCGCTTGTGGGCGCCGAAACGGTTCCCGAAGTCGAGGTCGGTCCCGAGGACCGCGCGGTGATGGTCTACACATCGGGGACGACCGCGTTCCCAAAGGGCGTGGTGCATTCGCAACGTAATGTCGTCACGAACCACTTCAACATGGTTGTCCTGACCCTCGGGATACGACTTGCCGAGGTCTCGGCACGGGGTAACGACCCGCTCGCTGCAGCGGGCGCGATCCAGGCGGCTCCTCAAACCGTGATGCTGGTCGCCGTTCCGCTGTTTCACGTGACCGGATCACATTGTGTGATGCTTCCGATCACGGCAACGGGCGGAAAACTCGTTCTCATGTACAAGTGGGACGCCTCCAAAGCGCTCGAGCTCATCGAGCGAGAGAAGGTCTCCAATTTCACTGGCGTGCCAACGATGACCATGGACATGCTGGCCTCGCCAGACTTCGCGTCACGAGACACATCGACGCTGCAATCGATGGGAAGCGGCGGAGCGCCGAATCCCCCGCACATGGTCGACGCGGTCAACGATCGGATCGAGAACGCGCAAGCCGCGCAGGGATATGGGCTCAGCGAGGTGAGCGGAATTGCTACGGCCAACGGTGGGATGTTCTACAGCGAGAAGCCGGGCTCTGCAGGATTTGCGCCACGCGTCGGACAGATGAAGGTCGTCGATGACCTCGGTGTCGAAGTGCCAACCGGTGAGCGCGGCGAACTCTTGCTTCGGGGTCCGCACATCTTTGTGGAGTATCACAACCAGCCAGAGGCAACCGCCGCAGCGATCGACACCGACGGATGGTTCCACACCGGCGACATCGCCACGATCGACGAGGATGGGTTCTTGTCGATCGTAGACCGGGCAAAAGACGTCGTGATACGAGGTGGCGAAAACGTTGGGTCTGCTGAAGTCGAGGCCGTGATCGCTCGCCATCCAGCGGTGCACGAGTGTGCTGTGTTCGGTGTTCCGCACGAACGACTCGGCGAGGAAGTGGCAGTGGCCGTGCACCTCAGCGACGGAAGCATGATCGATGTAGCCGAGCTTCAGCAGTTCGCCAGCGAGGCGCTTGCGCCGTTCAAGGTTCCGGCGCACGTGTTCGTCCACGCTGACCCGTTGCCGAAGAATCCGAACGGGAAGGTCTTGAAGCGAGAGCTTCGTGCCCAAGCCGCCGCCGAGAGCTGAACAAGCGAGGAACGCTCTCGCACCGTCGGTATCGGCCAGGGAATCAGCCATAGACTCGTGGCATGTTCTTTCGACGCGAACCCGAGATGATCACTCCTGATGACGCCCTTCCCGGACGTCCCGAATCAATGCCGGTTGCGGCACAACACCTGGTGCTGGGTACGCCCATGACCCCACCGTTTCCCGACGGTATGGAGCAGATCGTTGTCGGAATGGGTTGCTTTTGGGGTGCTGAACGGTTCTTCTGGAAGCTCGATGGCGTCCATACGACCGCTGCGGGGTACGCCGGCGGGTATACCCCCAACCCGACCTATGAAGAGACCTGTACCGGGCGCACGGGCCACACCGAAGCCGTGCTCGTGATCTACGACCCATCCGTGACCGACCTCGACACCTTGTTCGCGACGTTCTGGGAGAACCACGATCCAACTACTGCAAACCGCCAAGGCGGCGATGTCGGAACCCAGTACAGAAGCGCGATCTACACATCGAGCGCAGAGCAACTCGAGGCGGCGCTTGCGTCGAGGGATGCCTACCAGGCCAAGTTGTCTGCAGGTCACTTCGGAGAGATCAGCACCGAGATCGCTCCCGCCGGCACCTTCTACTATGCCGAGGACTACCACCAGCAGTACCTCGAGAAGAACCCCATGGGATACTGCAACCACGGGTTCTGTCAGGTCAGCTACGCCTGACCAGCGCGGTTCCAGTTACAATCTCGGCTGGCTCGCAGTCATGATGCGGGCGAGATCTAGTCACAAAGAGGGACGCGTTACATGGGCGATGACGAAGAAGAAAACAATGGATTCTTCCTCCTGGTTCTCGGAGTTCTCGCTGCGATTCTGCTGATCGTCAGCGTCGTCGCTCGAAGCGGTGACGATCTCCCTGAGCCCACGGTCACCGGCGAGACGACCGAAGAAGACGAGGCTGTGACCACGACGACCACGCAAGCTCCAGAGACGACGACGACGGAGGCCCCCGCAGAGACCACCGAAGCGCCCGAGACCACAGAGGCAGCCGCTACTGAGGTCGTGACGATGTGGGACGCCCTGGTGGAGTCGGGAGAAGCAGTGCAGTTCGTGACGATCGGTGGAGCGCTCGGACTTCAGGATGATCTCGAGGCGCTCGAGGATGCCGACGGTACTCCCGTTCAGCGCACGCTTTTTGCTCCATCGGACGACGCTCTCGGCAAGCTCGATCCAGCCGATCTCGGTGCGCTTGCAGCCGATCCTGACGGGGCGGCTGCCCTCGTTGGGTACCACTTCATCGATGGTGTGCTGACCGCTGAAGATGTGGTGGCGCTCGACGGAGAGACCGTGACGACTCGAACAGGCCTGCCACTCGAAATCAGTGTGGTCGGCGGCGACGTGTTCTTGAACGAAACAAGCATGGTCACCTCGGTGGATCTTGGTGCGGACAACGGCATCGTCCACATCATCGACACCGTGTTGGACCCTCCGACGATCAATGAGGTCATCGGGCTGGAGAACATCGAGTTCGAGGTGAGTTCGGCCATCATCACCACCGCTGGCGAAGAAGAGCTCGAGAAGGCCGTGGTGTTCTTCACCGAGAACGAGAGTGTGAACGCCGTGATCGAAGGTCACACGGACACCAGTGGCTCCGAGGAGGGCAACCTGTCGTTGTCGCAGGCCCGAGCTGAGTCGGTGCTCGCATTCCTCGTCGAGAGTGGCGTTGACGCTGGCCGCCTGGAGGCGATTGGCTTCGGTGAGTCTCAGCCGATTCTTGTTGATGGCGTCGAAGACAAGGTTGCGAGTCGTCGCATCGAGATCGAGGCGCGCTGATGCTCGCCGCGGTCGCGATCCATCGGCTGGGCCTCCTCGATGCTCGGAAGTTGGGCTCAGGCCGGGATCATCGGCATCAAAGAAGTCTCTAAGAAGAACCCGGTGTCGCATCGTGTGATGCCGGGCTCTTCTACGTTTGTAGGCATGGCGAACCCCACCGAACAGACCACGCTCCTCCTCGCTGAGGACGATCGGAGCGTTCGCGAGGCACTGGAGCGTGCGCTCAAGTTCGAAGGGTACGACGTGTATGCGGTGAGCGACGGTGCCCAAGCACTGGAAGCGCTGCTCTCGGTCGACCCTGAGGTGATCGTGCTCGACGTGATGATGCCTTCGGTTGACGGCCTCACGGCGTGTCGTCGCATTCGCGAGAAGGGCATTCGTACTCCCGTGCTCATGTTGACGGCCCGCCATGATGTGGCAGACCGAGTCGCCGGCCTCGATGCGGGTGCCGACGATTACCTTGTGAAACCGTTCGATCTCGAGGAATTGCTCGCACGGTTGCGAGCTCTGGTACGACGCGGAACGGTGGTGGAGACCGATCATGAAGTGCTCGAAGTCGCCGACATGGTTCTCGATCTCGCACGGAGAGAAGTTCGACGCAATGGTCAGCTCATCGAGTTGACCAAGACCGAGTTCGAACTCTTGGCCCTACTCATGCACAACACCGGCATCGTGCTCACTCGCGAAGTCATTTACGAGCGCATCTGGGGGTACGACTTCGAGACGAATTCGAAGTCGCTCGATGTGTACATCGGGTATCTACGCAGAAAGACCGAGGTCGACGGATTGCCCCGATTGATACACACGGTTCGCGGCGTCGGGTACACGGCTCGAAGCTGATGAGCCTGCGTTGGCGACTCACCGCCGTGATTGGTGGTGTTGTCGCAATCATGTTGTTCGGTGCCAGCTTCCTTTCGTACGTGAGCGCCGAAAGTGAGCTGAATCGCCAGGTGAGTGAGTTTCTACTCACACGCTCGCGCGAAACGGAATTGGGGCTGGCAGCGGCATCCAACCTTCCCATTGCGTCGCCGGAGAGTGCGGGCTTTCAAGCCGGGACGCTGACCGCCTTGACTCGGGCCGACGCAAGCATCCAGATCGTGTCAGCAGAAGGTCGACGGACCCTGCTCATCTCAGGAACTCGCATCCCGGTGACCGAGGCAGATGTGGCAGTGGCGAACCTCCCGCCCGGATCTGCAGTGAAGCGCATCGCTTTCGATCGAGAGATCGCCGGCGTGCCGTATCGGGTTCTCACCTCTTCGAATCCGACTGGAGCGCTCATGGTGGCGCGATCACTCGCCGACGTCGAATCAACGCTCGATGGGTTGCGCGGCTGGCTGGTTGTCATCAGTGTGACGGGTTCGCTCGCAGCAGGTTTTCTCGGCTGGTTGGTCGCAGATCGAGTCCTGCGGCCAGTCGCCCGGCTCGCCGCCGCGACCGAACAAGTCGCCGAAACTCGCCGTTTCGATGCCGACCTTCGAGTTGAAGGCTCCGACGAGCTCGGCGCCTTGGCGAGAAGCTTCAACACCATGTTGTCGACGCTTCGTGCGTCTCGAGACCAACAAGAACGGTTGGTTCGAGACGCGAATCACGAACTGCGAACCCCACTCACCAGTCTTCGGACGAACGTTGATGTCCTCCGTCGTCGAGGATCAGAGCTCGCTCCGGACCAACGCGACTCGATCATCGAAGAGATGGACAGCGAAGTCCGGGAGCTGACGACCTTGGTGACCGAGCTTGTCAGTCTGGCAACCAATTCAGTCGCGCTCGCTCCCGATGCATTCGTAGAAGTCGATCTGGTCGAGTTGGCCCAAGATGCCGCCGAACGAACGACTCGCCGGACCGGTCGTATGGTTTCGGTCGATGCTCCGCCGTTCGCCTGTGTCCTCGGTGACCCCAGGGGACTCGAGCGGGCGATAGGGAATCTGGTCGGCAATGCCGTGAAGTTCAGCCCGGCTGACACGCCCATCGACATCATTGTGGGCGAAGCCTCCATCGACGTGCTCGATCGCGGGCCGGGTATCGGCGATGGGGAAGAGGCTCGAATCTTCGACCGTTTCTACCGCTCGGATCGAACGCGGACCATGCCTGGTTCTGGTCTGGGTCTGGCGATCGTGGCCGAGGTGGCGGCAGCACACGGGGGAACAACCCATGCTCGAAACCGCGAGCACGGTGGTTCCGTCGTGGGATTCGACATCGTGGCAGACCTGCCAAGCAGGATGTGACGAGAACCGTCGTCCCTCCATACCTGTTCTGTGCTGGCGTGATTCAAGAAAATCGAACGTGGTGCCGAAGAACGGCTCGAGGATCACGGAACGGGTACAGGAATGCCGTTAACACGACCAGAAGCAGCACATCTGCTGCGCCGCGGGGCAATGGGTGGCACGACCTCGATGATCGACTCGTTCGTCGGTATGACCCGTGCGAACGCCGTCGATCGATTGTTCGACACAGCCATACCGGGACTACCTGACTGGGGTCGATTCGACTCAGGCGACCAGCACTGGCAGGCGCAAGAAAAGATGATCGAATGGTGGGTGGATCGCATGATCACCGCACCACCGACGATCGACGAGAAGCTGACGCTCTTCTTGCACTCGCACTTCGCGACGGGTCGGGAGAAAGTGGAGGACTCGAGGCTCATGTGGGATCAGCACATGGTCCTACGGAACTTCGGGCAGGGGTCGTTTCGCGCGCTCCTCGAGAAGATCTCGCTCGGCTCGGCCATGTTGATCTACCTCGACAATGAATCGAACAAGAAGGGTGCCGAGCAAGAGAACTTCGCCAGGGAGCTCATGGAACTCCACACAGTGGGTAACGGGCGCTTCACCGAGGGTGACGTGGTGGCAATGGCACGTGCCTGGACCGGACACAACACCATTGGCGCGACCCGCGAGAACAACTGGCAATACGACCCGCGCTACCGATACAACTCCGAAGAACACGACCACGGCACGAAGGCTCTCTTCGGCATTCGCAAGAATTGGAACGCGCACGACACCCTCGACGAACTCTGCTCCGGGGTGAAGGCCACAGCGACCTCGGACTTCTTCGCCAGGAAGGTGTTCAAGTTCTTTGTGCACACCAATCCATCCCAAGCGGTGGTCGACGACCTTGCGGCAGACTTCCGGGCGAGCGATCTCGACATCAAGCGCCTCGTTCGCGCCGTGCTGATGCACGACGAGTTCTGGGCGGTGGACAGTCGGTACGCACTGGTCAAGAGTCCGGTCGAGTACATGGTCGACGTCATGCGTCGGTGTGGTCTCCGAAGCCAGGACGACAGTGTGCGGTGGCGCATGGAAGGGATGGGAATGACCCTGTTCGACCCGCCGACCGTCGCCGGATGGGGACAGAACGGGTTCTGGCTCAGCACCGCCAGCGCATGGACGAAGTCCCGGTTCACCAACAATTTGAAGTGGAAGTCCGATGAGCGCGGCATCCTCCAGAATCTCGATGCCCTGAACCCGGATCAGGTTGTCAATGTCATCACCACGTTCTTTTCCATCTTCGATGCTTCCGACCGAACCAAGGAATACATGCGGGAGTTGATCGTGACCACCCGGGAGGAACGGCCGTGGGCAATGGCCTATGAGCCGTTCGCCGTTGGCATGTTCATGCCGGAGGTGCAGTGCGCATGATTCGAGAACTTGACCCAGAACGTCCCATGTCATTGATGGAGCGTCGACGGTTTCTCAAAGGAGCGCTGGCCGCGGGTGGTGCGGTCGCTGCTGGTCCCACACTGTTCACTGACCTCGCCGGCGCCGCATCTACGGGCAGCGACACGATTCTCGTCACCGTTACGCTGAGTGGAGGAAACGACGGAATCAACACGTTCGGCCCATTCGGGAGCGGAACCTATCGAGACCTTCGCGGGCCGATGGCCATCGACGTCGCTGGGGCGCACAGCGCTGGCCAGAGCCAGTACTTTCACCCGAGCCTCCGACGACTTGCGACACGCTTTCGCCGAGGTGACGTCGCCGTTGTCCGTGGCGTCGGTGATCCACTGCTCGACCGCAGCCATTTCTCGAACCTCGCTCGCTGGCAGACAGGTCTCCCCGACGGTCGAATTGCCGGGACTGGATGGCTTGGCCGTTGGCTCGACGCTGCACAAACCAGTCAGTTCACCGGCGTTGCGATCGGTGGACGGGGGGTGCCGTTGCATCTGCGAGGTACCGCAACAGATGTCACGGACCTTCCGCGTCACGGTGGCGGGTTGTACGGGTCTGATCGGTCCGATCAGCGCGATCAACGGATGTATCGGGCGATCCGTCAAATGGGTGAGGAATCAGACAGGCCAGCGTGGGTGAACCGCGTGGGGCAAGTCAATGCGCTCTCGATCAACGCAGCACAGTCGGTGGCTGGTGCGTACAGAAACGACCTGCCGGAGGGTCGGCTGCTCTCAGACATGGTTCTCGCTGCCAGGTTGGTGAACCTCAATCTGGGGACACGCGTGTTGAACGTCTGGCATGGCGGGTACGACACTCACGACAATCAAATCGGAGGGAACTCCGGCGTTGGTGATCATGCCGATCTTCTGACCGAGCTCGACGCCGCGCTGGACTCCTTTTTCAGCACGCTTTCGGCCGCGACGGCCCCACGGGTGATCGTCATGGTCTATAGCGAGTTCGGTCGACGCGTGGAACCCAACGGCTCCAGCGGAACCGATCACGGCACCGCCAACCATGTCTTCTTCCTCGGACGTCGAGTCAAGGGTGGTCTCTATGGTGATCCGCCGCCGCTGCGGTCGCTCGACGATCGTGGAGACCTCAGGGTCAGCATGGACTTTCGCCAGATCTACGCAACGGTGATCGAGGACGTGCTCGGCGGTTCGAGTTCCGATGTTCTCGGTCGCAGCTACCAGACCCACGACATCTTTGGTCCCGCGGCTGCCGTGACGGGCGATCTGACCGCCAGGGCGCGACAGATTCGTGAACGCCGCGAGCGAACCGCGAACGACTACCTACTTCGTCACACGCCCAGTTTTTGAGGTCCCTGTGCGCAGATCGTCGACGTATCCCACGCCGCGCACGATGACACCACACTCAGCGCTTCGAACGAGCGCTCGGACTCTTACCACCTTGGGCGAGAGCCTCGCGTTCTGCGCGCTTTTGCAGGCTTCGTACTCGGCTGAATCGACGCGTGATCACGAAGAGCACCAAGATGATCGCGACCATGATGATCGCCGCGGTGGTCACCCAGAGGGCCAGCAGTACCACGATGTTTCGTGCGAATCCCTCGACGTCTGCGGGTTGTGAGCACTCGACTTGGATCAGGTCCGGATTGAACTGTGCGTTGCCGGTTCCATCCCACAGCAGTCCGGGGGAGAGATCTGGCGTACTGAAGTCGATCGACTGACCATCGGGCTCGGTGCGGACCGTATAGCGGATACCGGGGGTGAGCGGTTCGGCCAGGGCGGTCGTTGTGCGCCAATTGTCTGGGGCTCTCCCGATGAGAAACTCGACCAATCCTGGTATCGGCTCGGCCACAGCTGTTGTTGTGTCTTGCTCGATGACTTCTCCCCCGGACTCCTCGACGGTCGGAATCCGTTCGATCGTCCACAACACCTCCTCTCGCACAGACAAGTAGACGGCGTCCGGGCCGGGACAGTTGTCGGCCAGGACGCGAACTCCGGTCTCGACCGTCGACGTCGGAGTCAAACGGAGCTCACGGACTTCGTCCTCAGCGCACGACGAGAGCACGATCGTTGCTGCCAGAAGGAAGACACTGCATCGTATGAGTCGTGCGATGGAGGGCACGCGCAGGCGGATCACCTCTTGACGATACTGACGATCACGCCGTCAGTGCTGTCAATGCTGATGCGAGACGGTTGGCCGGTCGCATTGGTGAGCTCCAAGGCAAATCGATACCGTCTTGACAGCATGTCTTCTCAGGACTTTCTTGGACGACTATCACCACGGGAACGAGAGTTGATCGACGCGCGTTCGGCACGCCGTACGTATCGACGTGGTGCCACGTTATTTCTCGAAGGCGACTCGGCTTCGGAGGTCCTCCTGATCCAACGAGGCCACATCAAGATCACTGTTGGGTCCCACGATGGCCGCGAAGTGCTGCTCGAGATTCGCGGAACTGGTGACATCATCGGCGAGATGGGGCTGATCGACAACTCGGTTCGTTCTGCAAGCGCCTTCTCGCTGACAACGCCGACCGAGGTGCTCGTGCTGTCGGTCCGCGACTTTCGTACCCTCGTGGACACCGACCAACACTTCACTCGGTCGCTCCTCGACGAAATGGTTCGCAAAGTTCGCAACGCATCATCTCATCAACTCGAACTTGCCCTCGATGACGTCGCGGGACGAGTTGCTCGCCGCTTACTCGAGCTCGATCGACGGTTTGGGCGCATGCGAGACGGTGTCGTTCGGGTGAAATCCCCGATCACCCAACAAGAGATCGCAGATTGGGCAGGCATTTCGCGCCAGGCCGTTGTGAAAGAACTCGGTCAGCTGCGCGAGCAGGGCATCGTCGAAACGAAGGGTTCGGTGATGACAATCCTCGATCGCAACGCACTGGTGGAACGAGCGGCCCGACTGTCGGGTCTTGCATGAAGAAGCCGAAGGCAGGTCCCACATGGCCATGCGGACGCCGAGTACAAGCTTCTACACTTGAACAGCCAGCTCGTTCGATCCGGAGGAACCCGTGGCAAAACGAAAGCGAAAAAGGAACGCCGTAGCGGCCCCGCCTTCTGAGCCACCTGTTCGGCCTGGAATCATCGGCCTCAGTCGCACGGTGCCCGCGGGGATCGTGAAGCCGCCCTATGCCGACTCAGGTGAGCCCGGACCTTCGGTGTCTTCGCTCGTGCGCACTCCAGCCGAACTCGACGCGATGCGAAAGGCGGGAGCGATCGCTGCGGAAGTTCTCATTCACGCTGGCTCGTTCGTGGAACCAGGAATCGCCACCGACAAGATCGATGAGATCGTGCACAACGAGACGATTCGTCGCGGTGCCTATCCATCACCGCTCAACTACCGAGGGTTCCGGAAGTCCGTCTGTACGTCGGTGAACGAAGTGATCTGTCATGGGATTCCTGACACACGGCAGCTGCTCGATGGCGACATCATCAACATCGATGTGACCGTGTACATCGACGGTGTGCACGGTGACAATTCCTGCACGTTCCTCGTCGGTGACGTCGACGCGCTCTCGCGCGGGCTCGTGACCGAAACCTACGTGTCGATGATGGAGGGCATCAAGACGGTCCGTAACGGGTCGAAGGTGCATGACATCGGGCGAGCGATCGAACGCCACGCACGTGCACACAACCTCGGTGTCGTGCGGGAGTTCATTGGCCACGGCGTCGGCACCGAGTTCCACTCGGACCTCCAGATTCCCCATTACTACGATCCTCGGGCCCGGACGGAGCTGACGACCGGAATGACGTTCACCGTCGAGCCGATGCTCACGCTTGGTGATCCATCGCTCTACCTCTGGGATGACGATTGGACGGCGCTGACGATGGACGGCCGCAGATCGGCACAATTCGAGCACACGCTCGTGGTGACCGATTCGGGACACGAGCTCCTCACCGTTGCCAGCGATGGCACGACCGCCGCCGAACTGTACGCCCCAAAGCCTGTCGAAGCGGTCAAGTAGGACGCAAACGCTACGCGAGCGAGAATTCGACACGTCGCCGTCGGACGTCGACCTCATCGAGGTGTACGGCGACCTCGTCTCCAAGATCGGCGTCTCCATCGGCGTACGCAACGACAGCTGGCGACTGGAGTTGTACCCGCACCCGATTCTTCGACGCATCCACGGCCGTCACCAACCCGGAGAACACTTGACCGACGCGGTCGACGAGCAGTGCCGCCTCGACAAGATCGAGAACCGCTCGCTCGAGGGAGCCTTCGCGGTTTCTCGCGCGCCCGAGAAGCCTCGGCAGAAGAGGAAGTGTCTCGAGGACCCACTCAGGGGGCCTTGATCCGTCGATGACAGCCAGGACGCACTCGTTGGCGTATCGGTCACCCAGTCGGCGAAGGGGCGCCGTGACGTGGGCGTAGTCGGCTGAGATCGCAGAGTGTTCGGTGTGCTCGGGCAGTTCGCCGTCGAACGCTTCGTACCCAGCGCCACGTAATCCACGTGCTGACTGGGCGATCAGCGCCGCTTGGCGTGGTTCGTTGGGGTCCAGCCTCCGCACGGCCTCCGCGTAGGAGCGAGATTTTGGCCACTCGATACCAAGAGCTCGTGCCGTACGTCGAAGATCACGAACCGTTCCATCGTCAGGCCGAGGCAGAGTGCGCAACAACCCGACACCGCCCTTGATCATGATGGATGCCGCTGCGATACCGGTGAGCAGGCTGATCTGGGCGTTCCACCCCTCGATTGGAAGCGACTCGTCGTATTCGAGCGCAAATCCCGTCGGCGTCGAGATGACCTCTTGGGAGGCAAGACGCAGTGAGACCGCCCCTCGTTCGATCTCGAGCTGTTCTCGACGGCGGCCGACTTCCCTGACTGCCATCAACACGTTCGACTCGCGCGATTCGATGAGCGCGGCAGCTTCACGGTAGGACAGCTGAGCTCTGGATCGCACACGCGCACGCTCCAGGTGTGCGTCGAGGATGTGGCCGGCATCATCGAGGTCGATGGTCCACAACAAGGCCTGGCGTTCGAGGTTTGGCAGCAGGCTGGCAGCGTCTTCGCTGAGTGGTGTCGGGTGCAAGGCCGCCCGACTATCGGGGCTGTACATGGTCAACCCTCGGTTCTGCGATTCGAGGTCGACCGCTCCGCCCGGAGGCACCCACGCGGCGACATCGGCGATCGCGTAGTGAACCCGCCAGCCCTGAGGGGTCTGCGCCGCGTGCACGGCTTGGTCCAGATCCATTGAACCCGGTGGATCGACGGTGATGAATTCGAGTTCGGTGCGATCGACAATGTTGGTCGCCGCGCTGCCGGGAGGTATCTGTGGACCCCTCGCTGCACTCTCGACTGATTCAGAAAGGACGTCAGCGGGAAAGGCGCTTGGTATTTCGAGCTCCACACGCAACGCCTCGAGTCCCTCAGCGATGACCGCTTGAGCGGGCGAAGAGCGGTAGGGGAGGCGGGTCATCGAGTCAGGGTAGCGGGCCCTGGATCAGCGGACGGAGGCATTGCCGGGCTTGGGCAGCTCGACCCATATGCGGCCTGGCAAGAGCTGGATTTCGTTCCCTTCGGAATCTCGATAGAGAGTCACGCTGTTGGCCGTTGGCTTCGACCAACTGCCTCGGATCAGCACACCTTCGGTGTAGATCCATGCCTTGCCACTTCCAACGGTGTTCGCCTCTGGCGAGTTGCGATCGGCTGGGCTCACCCCATACGGCGTGAACTGCACGACGACGGTTTCTGGGGCCACTCGTACCCCAGCGGTGTCAACGGTTGCTGCGCCGTCTTGTGATCGAGCCCATCCCGATCCGTCCCACGTGTACGAGACCGACGTGTTGCGGTACGAGACTCGCACCCCCGTAGACGCCGTTGCGGTGTTCGCAAGCGCCGTGCCCGGACGTCGAATGGTGAAGAGTTCGGGGGGTGATCCGCCTGAGGTCCCTCCAGCACGTCGGAGAGCCGCCGTCGATGTGAAGAGGTTGTGGGGTGCTCGGCGATTGTTGTTGCGGTAGTACGCGCCACCGGCACTCGTCGCGTGACCGATGTTCACCAGTGGCGAGTCGTTGATCGCACGTGTCGTTCGGGCGTTGCCTCCTGAATTGGCAAACAAAGGTTTGTTGAGCGGTCGCAGCAGGTTGATGTCGGTGGTCCGCATCGATCTGACAGGGCCGACAGTGGAGACTTCTTCGGAGTGAAAGACCGCCGCATAACGTGTCACCCCGCCCTCGACCAGCTCGACGTAGACCACATCTGCATCGTTGATCCCTGCTTGTGGGCGGGCCCGCGGCACGTTGTCGATCTTGACGACAAGTGCTGGTCTGTTGTTACCGTTCGCGTTTGGTCGGCCGGAGAGAGGCGACCTGCCACCTGAACTTCGGTACCACGCGAGCCCTTCGGTGACCTCTTCGAGTTCTGCTTCTGCCTCATCGAGTACCACCCCGAGCTCGAGCGTTGCAGCATCGATTGTCGACAGCTGATCAACAAGGGCCGAGCGTGAGCTCTGGAGCTCTGGAACTGTGGCGGCTAGTGAAGCAATCCCTGCGTCGATTCGTTTTATCTCGGCATCGGCTGCCTCGAGAATCGAGCCGAGAACCTCTTGGTGTTGGAACGGAGTGCTGTCGTGTTCGAGTGCGCGGAGCTCTCGAGTGAACGCGGTCGATGCTGGCTCGCCGTTCACGAACCGCTCCAGCGCAACGATCAGGCGTACCTGCGCCGGTTCACGACGCGCGAGCGCGAGCAGCTCCAACGCGTCAGCTGATCCCTCGATCGCGGCGGACGTCGTATCGATGTCTACCAGGACCTGTGAGCGCTCCGCTGCGAGCTCGTCGAGGGTGGCGCGGGTGGAGGCGACCTGACTGAAGAGTGCCGTCTCGCGCGCAAGAAGCGCATCTTCATCATCGGTGGTTCCACCTTGGGCTCCGACGAATCCGGACGGCGTGGCGACGAGTGCCACGATGATGAGCAGAATTGTGAGGAGTCGGGACATGTGCGTGCGTGTGGTCATCAAGGAAGTGGTTGCCGACAGCATGTCGTCGGCCATAGTAGTCGGCCACCACTCCTGGACATCAACGCCGCTGGCAAGTTCGACAGAACGTGGTCGTGCGCGCATCGAGCACGATCGAATGCAGTGGGTTTCCGCACGAGATACAAGGTTCTCCTGCTCGTCCATATGCGACCAGTTCGTGCTGATTCCCGCCCTCACCACCCCGCGCGTCCACATAATCTCGGAGTGTCGTCCCTCCGTTGTCGATCCCTGTCTGCAGCACAGCCTTGATCTGTGACGCAAGCACCTCACATCGCTCGGGTCCGATCCGGTGAGCGCGGGGATCGATACGCGCGTTGAAGAGCGCTTCGTCGGCGTAGATGTTTCCGACCCCGGCGACCGGTCGTTGGCTCAACAACTGGGTCTTGATCGCGCGCGACCGCCCGCGAAGAGCAGCGTGCAGCGAGCGGCCCGAGAAGGCATCGCTGAGCGGCTCTGGGCCCATCGTGAGCAGGGTTGGAATGTCTTCGTAGACGCCAGCGGGGACGACTCGCAGCCGCCCAAATCGACGGATGTCGCGAAAGATCAGCTGTCCGCCATCGTCCAACGCCCATATCGCCCGTGTGTGTGGGCCATGGGCTGCGCAACTCGGGCTGCCAGCGACGTGTTGTGCGACGATCTGAAATGCACCTGTCATCCCGAGATGGGCGACGAGTTCGTTGCCATCGTCGAGCTCGAACAAAAGGTATTTCCCTCGCCTGGACAGGTTCAGGATCGTGGCCCCGACGGCGTCGAGCGCTGGTGTGAACTTGCTGCTCCAGTGGGTATCTGCACCCACGATCACCGCTCCTTGGATCAACGGCGCGAGCTGCCGGCGTATGGTCTCGACCTCTGGCAGCTCGGGCATGATCAACACGCTATCCTCGGCCTTCTCGATGACTTCCACCGACCAAATTCGTGCCCGCTACATCGACGAGTTGATCGGTTCGGCTCGCATGCTCGAGACTGTTGAATCGGCTGCGGTTGCCGAGGCGTGGGCTTCTGGGGCGGTTGCGGAGTGGGCATCGATTGGTGGGTCCCCAGGGCAGCTCGCGCCGCGCATCGAAGGCAGTTCACCACTTGCCGGAGCGTTGATCGACTGGCTGGAGGGTGGCGCGGCTCCTCACTCCGGAGCTGAGTGGGTAGCAGACATCGGTGCACACGTGCTGGTGCGTGCTGTCAGGCTGATCGATGGATCGAAGTCATCGGAGATCGGGTGGATCTTCGAATACCTGGCTCCGAGCGGTGACCGCCACGATCTGTCCGTGACGACCGTCGACGGGGTCGTCGTTGGATTGTCCGTGGGTCCTGGGGGGCTCGCGGCAGCGGCTGAGGACGATCTTGCGCGGGGGCTTCGAATCGAGGAAGTCGATATCGACATCGCTGTGTCACAAGTCCAACAAAGCTTGAACGGCCAAACCTCGCAGCTTTCGCCAGCGGCTGAGGCCACACTCCCGCTGCTCCTGCGACGGCTCGGTGTGAATCATGAGTTCAAAGACTCCGGCACATCGGTCGACCGTACGATGCCCGAGAGAGACCGGGACGATGACAGCTACGCCACCGAGCTCATCAGATCGGCCTTGCGGTCGCAGCTCGACACCGAGGTCCCGGACGAGGTCACTGTCGCACGTCATACATTCATGGATCGTCTTGCAGTCGATGATCCTGACGCGACGGTCCTCTTCGAGGTTGCCGGAATTGACCCCACCAGTGATGTCGATCTGAACACCTTCCTTCGCCTCATTGGCGCATACCTCGCCCCGGTCGATCTGCGGGCCCACACCGACCAACAGTTCACCGCGCTGGTCGAGCTCGAACCCGCCGATTGGATCGGCGTCATCCTGGGGCTCAGTCGATCGCCCGTTGGGACTCCCGTGGACGGAGATGTGCTGGTCCGATTCATCAATCGTGCACCCGAGATCACTACGACGATTCCAGCTGCGGACGCGCCGCGAATCTCTTGGACATTCGAGCAGATGCTGTTCTCCTGGCAGATCACCGGCGTTCTCGATGCCGATGGGGCGGTGGGTGAGGCCGCACATTGGTTACTTCCCCATGCCGCGATCGCAGCGTTGGGTTGAAGCTACTGAGTCGACTGCACCTACTGGGCCGACGAGGTGTACGTGATCGGGTCGATCACCGCGCGCTGCGTGGCAACCGCGGTGGTCTGTAGTACGTCACCGTCAGAGATCGCCAAGCCGAGACGCAGACCGCCCGTCGGTTCGTGCAGGACCACCAGCACCGCGGACCGGGTCCCGACCTCGATGGTTCGAACCTCGTCGAAGGTGTGTCCAGGTGCAACAGCGGCGACCACCGCCCTGGCGACAGCGTCCTCGGGCGTCGAGGCGACGGCGGTTCCTTCACTGACTGCGCCTGAGTGGTCGAGGGTCACGCTCACCTTGGACATGTCGTCATGCTGCTCGAGCGTGAGAAGTGGCGGCTCGAATGTTGCATCTCCATCGTCGAGGTGAAACTGGTGCAGTACACGCGAAAATGCAAGAGAGATCAGCGTCAGTCGCTTCGCTGTATCGGCGTTCTGAATTGCGCCAAAGACGAACAGGCCATCCGAGAGTGGCCCGGTGGTTCGCACGTAGTGCCCGCTCAACGCTCCATGGCGAAATGCCGCAACCGGCTTGCGACCGTTCGAAAGCATGGTGATCGTGTGCATCAACCGGAACGTCTCGGTGGGCGTCAACATGTCCAGTGTCGGCGTTCGATTGAACAGGATTGGCTGATCGTCATGCGGGACGTGGAGATAGATACACAGTGAGATCGCGCCGGTCTCCTCGATCAGATCGAACGCTGCATCGACGAGCGTGGCAAAGAGGTGGTCGACTTGTGGGGTCGATCGACGTGTGAGCGCCGGAGGGGGACTGATAGCTGCCGGTGCAAGGCCGGTGGGTGGAGCAGTCCGCTCGGGAGACGACATGACCGTGATGATATCGACCAAAATTGCTGCGGAGTGTAGCGGGGAGTCCGGTAGTCAGCTCGCAGCAGCCAGAAAACGCAGCGAAGGAGCCGATGAACGTATTCGCCCAGCAGACCGGCGAAGCTCGAGTTCAGCGAGACCCTCTTCGCACTGACCCGCATATGGACACCACCCGCAGAGCGGACCGGGGGACGCCTCGTAGGTTGTCGAGCTCACGGCCTGGTCAATGGACGACCAGGTGTCGTGCAGTGCAGCCATTGATGCGTCGAGGAGTTCAGGAGTCACTTCGGTTTCGATGATGCACTGCCCCAGATACAACAGACGTGCGGCGCGTGGCCGTTCGCCGCTCGATGCTTCGACCGCTGCGGCGTACAACATGACTTGATCGAGCCGATCCTGCTGGAACCGCGGTGATGGCGCGCGACCGGACTTGTAGTCGCTGACGACCAGTCCCGCATCTGCTCGTGCGCTCTCGCGTTCGAGCCGATCGACGATTCCTCGAAAGGGCACATCACCGAGGACGGTGTCGACCTTTTGTTCGGTCGCCACCACCGTGATGTCCTCCGGATTCTCGAGCCGCCACAATCCCTCGATCGCAGTCCATCCGAGCCAACGGAACCGATGCTTCTGGACATCGTTGAGCGCAAGCGCAACGAAATCGGGATCGGACTCGGTCTCGGGCCAGACCGACCGGGCGATCTCCCGAGCACGATCGGTGGTCCGCTCCGATGCAGGAGCATCCATCAATATCTCGAGCACCCGGTGTGCAAAGGTGCCGGCGAGTGCCGCCTCGCCAGCCGGATCGGCAAGACGGTCGATATAGCGAAACTTCCATCGCCTGGCGCATGAACGAAAGGTGCTGGCGCTCGACGGCGAGAGGTAGGGCGGTGGGCCCAACGGCGGTGCTGTGAGCTGATCGTCGAGACGAACGTCTGCTTCGTCATGAGGGCGTTCGCCTCCAACGTCGTACAACATCTCTGTCGTGTCGAGATCGCCGTCGAATTCCATAGCTGTAGTTCTAGCAGGCGTGTATGACAACCAGCGAAGGTCGTCCGGTCAGCGGTCCTCTGCCTTCCAGGAGTCGTAGTCGATCGTTGTCAGACCAGCTTCGACCCAGCCGTTGAACCCAGAGTCGATATGAGAGATCTTTTCCATCCCCATGTCTTGGAGCATCTTGGTGGTCAAACTTGACCGGCTGCCAGCCGCTCAATGGAAGATGAACTCTCGGTCCTCGGCGAACTCGGCCTTGTGATAGGGCGATGATGGGTCGATCCAGAACTCGAGCATTCCGCGCGGCGCGTGCATCATTCCCGGAATCACCCCGGTTCGTTGCAGTTCTCTGACGTCTCGGATGTCGACGAGTTGTGCGCCCTCTTCGACAACACGTCGTTGCGCTTCGGTTGGGGAGATGTTGTCGATCTCCTCGCGAGCAGCCGCCATCATGTCCTTGACCGGTCGAATCGCCATCACGAGACCCTAGTGGGGCCAGGGGGAGTGAAGCTCCGGGGGAGTCAGACGTCCAGCGCTGCAGCGTCGAAATCGTCGGAGTTCTTGATGATGTAGTCGCGACGGATGGACACATCGGAGCCCATGAGCACGTCGAACATGGTCTCGGCTCGGCGGCGTTCGGTCTCTGCGTCTTCGATCGTGAGACGACGGAGGATCCGTGTGTCGGGATTGAGCGCCGCGTGTTCGAGCTCATCGACGTTCATCTCGCCAAGGCCTTTGAAGCGCTGCCATTTGATGCTCTCGGCCTTGCGATTGCCCGTGGACAGTTCAGCGGTGATCTGGTCTCGGTGTTCGTCGGTGAAGGCCCGGTAGGCCTTCCCGCCAACCTTCGTGCTGAACAGTGGTGGTTGTGCGGCATACACCCGCCCGGCCTCGATCAGGGGACGCATGTACTTGTAGAGCAGCGTGAGAACCAGGCATCGAATGTGGCTGCCGTCGACGTCGGCGTCGCACAAGATGATGATGCGGCCGTAGCGGGTCTGGGTGAGGTCGAAGTCTTTGCCCGAGCCACCCCCAATGGCGGTGAACAGATTCTGGGCTTCGGCGTTGTCGAGAACCTGCTTGAGGGTGGCCTTGCCGGCGTTGACGACCTTGCCTCGAAGCGGCAGAACTGCCATGTACTCCGCGTTGCGACCCTGTTTGGCGGGGCCAGCTGCCGAGTCACCCTCCACGATCAGCAGCTCGGAATCGGGGCCGTGATTGCGGCAGTCGGCGAGCTTGCCCGGCATGCCCGTGCTGCCGAGGCTGGTGAGCTTTCGTTTGTTGTCGAGCGCCTGCTTCGTGCTGACACGGTTGATGATCGCCATGGCGATCTTGTCTCGGACGCCGTTGACATGGGTCTTCTTCGACCCCACTCCGTTGTACCAGTCGACCATGCCCTGCTTGACGACGTCGTAGACGATCTTTTGAACGCCCGGAGTTCCCAACTCCTGTTTGGTTTGTCCACGGAACTGAGGTTCGGGGAACGTGACCTTGCACACGGCGACGAGGCCTTCTTGCACGTCGTCCTTGTTCGCCTTGTGTTTGTTGCTCTTCTCGAGCTTGGCCAGCTTGCGCATGTCCTTCAACAACACATCATTGGCTGCCTTGGTCATGGCTCGCTCGAATCCGATGAGGTGCGTGCCGCCTTCATTCGTGGGAATCGTGTTGACGAACGTGATCACCTGGCTGTCGAATCCGTCCACCCAACGCAGGGCAACATCGACGGTGCACTCCCGCTCGACCATTGTCATCTTGCCGTCGATGGGAACCTTCTCTTCGAAGGTGTCGATGCCCGACAAGGCGATCACGTCAGTGATCGTGCCTTTGTCACCGGCCATGTCGTTGACAAGGTCCTTGAGCCCTCCGCGTGACAGGAACTCGACCGGATCTCGCCTCGAACCGGTCCGCCTGTCTTCGAGCGTGATTCGAAGTCCGGGCACGAGAAAGCAGGCGAGCTTCACGCGACGGACCACCTCGTCCCATTCGATGGCGGCTTCTGGGTCGAAGATGTCGGTATCAGGCCAGAAGCGGATTCGTGTGCCGGTCTTCTTCGTGCGTGCGATCTTCTTGAGTTCGTGGCCCCTCTTGAACGAGGAGCCGGTGAAATGACCGGGTACGCGCTCGCTGAAATCGAGAGCCCACGTGCTGCCCTCGCGGTCGACCTCGGCCTTGAGTTTCACTGACAATGCGTTGACCACCGATGCACCCACACCATGGAGGCCACCCGATGACGCGTACGCCCCGCCACCGAACTTGCCTCCCGCGTGCAGCTCGGTGAGCACTACCTCGAGTGCTGACACTTTTCGCTTCGGATGTTTCCCAATAGGGATACCGCGGCCATTGTCGGTCACTTCGACCGAGTCATCGCGATGAAACGTGACGAAGACCTTGTTGGCTTCGCCAGCTGCAGCCTCGTCGACGGAGTTGTCGATGAGCTCCCAGACCAGGTGCATGAGACCTGCCGATCCGGTGCCACCGATGTACATGCCCGGACGTTTGCGGACAGCGTCGAGGCCTTCGAGGGTCTCGATGTCGGCCGCGTCGTAGCCGGTTGTGGGTGCGTTCGTGGTTGTGTTGGCCATGGGTTCTTCTTGATTCTATGTGAGTTCGATGTGTGGAGCCGCCAGGCGAGAAACTCGTTCAGCGAGCGAAATCAACGCGCAAAGCGAGCGACGCCGACGACGAGGATCGGTGCATCGGTAGCGGCACTGACGAGGTCACGCTTGGTTGCCTCGAGGATGACCGGGATTGGGTCGGGAGCCGGCTTGCTGGGATCGTCGTCAGAACCAACAACTGCCAAAAGGTCCTCGACAGCACCGATGTGGGCGTAGGTCAGGGCCTTCTCAGTGGTGAAGCGGGTGACGCGCACGCCGGTGCCTCCGCGACCCTTACGCTCGAACTCCGATGATGGCGTGAGCTTGGCAGTTGCCTTGTCGGTCACGGTGAGAATGTGCTCGTCGCCGATGATTGCGCCCGCCGCGATGACCTTGGCTCCATCCTTCAGCTTCATGCCCGCAACACCCGATGCATTACGTCCTTGCAGGCTGATGCCATCCACAGCGGTTCGTAATACCTGACCGTCGCTCGCGACGATCACAACGTCGGCGCCGGGGGGCGCAGTGAACGCGGCAACGAGACTGTCCTGTGGTTTGAGATTGATGAGTGACTGGCCGGGTCGAGTGCCGCCGACCTCTTCAGCCGACAGTTGCTTTGTCACACCGTTTTCTGTCACGAGTACGAGGTTCTCCGACGTCTCGGTCGTCGGCGTGACGATCGTGAGCACCTCTTCGCCTTTGTTGGTGCCGAAGGCCTTACGGGTTTCGGTGCCACGCGACCGCCCGCCCACTTCGCTCAGTTCGAGTCCAAGTGCCATGCGAGCAAAACCCTCGTTGGTCACTGCAAACACGGGTGCACGCGTGGAGCCGATTCGCGAGGCGACGATGACGTCGTGTCGCCCTGGCGTGGCTCGCTTGGCGCCCTCGGTCGGGGCCCGGCCGACATAGCCGCTCGTCGACAACGTGACGACACATGGGGCGTCGGGGATCTCGTCGTCACCACCACTCTCGAGGCTGCTGAGGTCGATCGCTGCAAACTCATCCTCAGAAGTGATGATCGTGCGGCGGTCGACACCGTACTCGTCGACGGCCTTCGCCAATTCGCTCAGGACGACGGTCCGTTGTCGTTGCTCGGACGCGAGCAGTTTCTGCGCGTCGAGAATCTTCTCCTCGAGCTCCTGGGCTTCAGCTTCGAGCTTCTGCACCTCTAGTGCGGTCAGACGGCGCAGCGGCATGTCGAGAATGTGCTTTGCCTGTATCTGGCTGAGGTCGAGTTCGGCCATGAGCTGGGTCTCGGCCTCGGGGCCGTCCTGGCTCGACCGGATGATTTCGATCACCCGGTCGATGTTGTCGAGCGCAATGAGTATGCCGGCCACGATGTGCAGGCGAGCTTCCCACTTCGTGAGTCGATACTCGGTCCGTCGAACAATGACCTCGAGGCGGTGTGAGACGTAGTAGTTGCAGAGGTCCCAGAGGCCCAGCGTGGTCGGCACGCCGTCCACCAGAACAACGTTGTTGATACCGAAGGTTTCTTCGAGTGGCGTCATTCGGTACAGGTTGGCGAGCACGGCTTTCGCGCTGGCCCCTGGGCGTAGGTCGATCTGGATACGAAGGCCCGAATTCTTGTCGGACAGGTTCTTTGCCCCTTCGCGCTCATCGACGCCGGGGAGTTTGCCGACGGCGGCGAGTTCGTTGATCTTGGTGATGATCTTCTCGGGTCCAACCATGTAGGGCAGTTCGGTGATGACGAGTGCTTCCCGGCTTCGCGTGAGCTTGATCGTCTCGGCCTTGGCTCGAATACGAACGGTGCCTCGACCAGTCTCGTATGCCTCTCGAAGGCCGTCGTCGACGAGGATGCCGCCGCTCGGGAAATCTGGACCAGGTAGCACCTCCATCAACTCGTCGACGGTTGGTTTGGGCCGACGCTTCTTCATCACCAGCTCGATGGCCGCGTAGACCTCTCGCAAGTTGTGCGTGGGCATGTTGGTCGCCATGCCAACCGCTATCCCGGTCGTGCCGTTGACCAGAAGATTGGGAATCAGCGCGGGCAGGACCGTTGGCTCGTCCCGAAGGCCATCGAACGTGGGCGAGAAGTCGACTGTCTCCTCATCGATCTCGCTGACCATGTCCATGGCCGCGGGTGACAACTTGCATTCGGTGTATCGGTACGCGGCGGGTGGGTCGTCGAGCGTGCCGAAGTTCCCCTGTGGGGTGATGAAGGTGAGTCCACGAGTGAAGTCCTGCCCCATCCGTACGAGTGTTTCGTAGATCGCCGAATCGCCGTGCGGGTGGTACTTGCCCATCGTGTCGCCGACGACGCCAGCACATTTGCGAAAGTCGGCATCGGGACGAATGCCCTGTTGCAGCATGGAATACAGAATCCGTCGCTGCACGGGTTTCAGTCCGTCTCTCACGTCGGGAATCGCACGCGCGGTGATCACCGAGAGTGAGTAGGCAAGGAAGCTCTCGCTCATCTCATCGGCGACCGGAGTGTCGATGACCTCGGCGGCGAAGTTGTTGCTGAAAAGACCTGGCTGGTCAGTCATGTTGCTCTCTTCTTGTCGAGACTTCCGCTCGAGGACCGTGGTCAACCGACGTGGTCACCGGGAACCCTTCGGGTTCCTGCGAGCTTGCTCCCGGAAGGGTAATTGTACGAACGGGTGTTCGTATGTTAGTCCACGCTCGGTGGCCTCCACACACGACGCGCTTGACCGTAGCGGGCACGGACGCCGCGCAGGTGGCATGTGAAGGACACGGGATGCACGCGTTCAGCCCATCGACGCGAGGTGAAGCGAGATCGACGGGTCGTAAAACGACAAAGACCGGGCCCGAGGAGGGGGATTCGGACCCGGTCTGTGTCTTTGACGCTCAGGAACGGGGGAGTTCCCGAGCGTGCATTCTTTGCCTGGTCAGGCGGCTTGGAGCTCGTGCTGGGAAGCGAGGTAGTTCTCGACCGATGGGGTTGCCCCACCGAAGACGAGTTCGACGAGTTCGGCTGTTCGGTGTGCACCGGCGTCGAGTGCATCGCCTGCGCGAGTACGGTCATCGAGCTGTTCAGCTGTGACCGTGATCAACGCAGCAAGGTTGTCGACCCGTTCATTGATCAGGTCGGCGAGATCGCTGGTGATTTGGGGATTTTCGGTTATTGCCATGATGACGTGTGTTTTCCTCTCCCACTCGGTGTTGTTGAAGGCACTGTCTGTGGAGTCACTACCTACAACGACTAGTTCATTCGATTCATTCCTTCTACGTTTTAGAATCGGGTAAGAGATGCAAATCATTATCACCGTTGTGTGACATGAACATTGCAGTCTCCTGACGCGTGAACAAGGGGGCTCCACGACACCGGTGTGCGAACCATGCGACGTCGGTCGGATCAGACGTGTGGAGTGGCCCGATCGCGCGGTCTCACCGGATCGACTGATCGAACGTGAAGCCGGTTCCGGGGCGGTCCGCGACGACGAGTTGGCCACCATCGAACTCCAGCGCCTCGTTGAACAGCGGAGCGAACCAGTCGATGTGCTCGACCGAGATGCAGTTGGCCAGGGAGCCTGCGAGGCTGAGGCTGTACTCGGTGAAGAAGTGGCTCGACACGGCGACGTTGTGCGTTGAGGCCAGCGCCGCTGCGCGTCGGAACTCGCTGAAACCACCGACGCGCTGCAGATCGGGCATCAACACGTCGACGGCGCGGGCATCGAGGATCGCCTGCATCCCGAAACGGGTGTACTCGGTCTCACCTGACGCGACCGGAGTGTCGAGCGCGGCGCGTATCTCGGCGTGCCCGATGAGATCGTTGTAGGCAACTGGTTCTTCGATCCAAACCAGGTTGAACTCCTCGAGTCGACGACCGAGCTTTATCGCCTGTTTCGGCGTGAGGCCCTGATTTGCGTCCACGTACAGGTCGGTCTCGGGGCCAATGGCGTCCCGCACGGCTCGGACGCGCTCCACGTCGGTCTCGAGAGCGTCCGACCCGACTCGCATCTTCATGCCCACGAACCCAGCATCGACGAAGCGGCCCGCCTCGGCCATGAGATCGTCGATGGAATCCGACAACCAGAGGCCGCTGCTCGCATAGGTGTCGACCCGGTCCCGGACACCGCCGAACAATTTCGAAAGGGGCATTTCGGCGGCCTTCCCAACAATGTCCCAGAGTGCGACGTCGATCGCAGACAACGCGCCGATCGTGATGCCTTTGTGGCCAGTCGGGTTCAGCGCTGCCCAGATGTCGGCAAACACCTTTCCGACATTTCGTGGATCCTGTCCGATGACGAGGTGTGAAAGGCCACGGATCGTTTCGTCAAAAGCCCCGATGCGGTCTGCGTTGAGTGTGAAGGCGTACCCCTGTCCAACGAGCCCGTCGTCGGTGCGGGCAGTGACCAAGACACACCCAACCGAGTGCATCCAATGGATCGAGGTGCTGATCGGCCGGGGCAGCGTCAGCTCGACGATTCGCGTGTCGAGTGACTCGATCAACATCGCCAGATCGTAGAACGGTGCGCGTCAGGACACGAACTCGATGTGACGAATGGCTGAGCGGCCGGGTGGGCCGCACCGATGTACCCTGCTCGATGATGCGTGCGAAGACGATGTGGTGATCGAATCGGAGGTCGACGAGATGATGGATCGGCAGGATTCACGTGCCCGGGTCATGGCCGCACTCGGCGTCATGATGATGGCGGTGACCGTCATCGCAGTTCTGTGGTTGAGTCTGTCATCCCGCGGCCTCGCCGCGGTTGGTGATGCCGCCGAAGGTGCTCGCATCGTCGTGCGTGGCGTCGAGGGTCGCCTCGACACCAACATCATCGATCGAAGTGACGTCCCATGGGGTGCCGAGGAGGTCGCCCATCTGCTCGGCTGGGGCGCAGTGATGATCATGGTCGGGTTGATCTTTCATCGGCGATGGGGCCTCGGAGATCTTGCGGTTGGGGTGTTCGCGTCGTCGATCGGTATCGAGTTCCTACAGAAGCTCGTTACGACCTCGCGATCGATGGAAGCCGAAGACATCAGCGCGAACTCCTTGGGAGTGATGCTCGGGTTGATGGTGCTTGTTGCTCTGGAACGGCTCGTGCCGAGTTGGCACAGCTCACAACGGGGGCGGCCGACCTAGCTCGGCAAGGCGGGAAGCGGTCCGTCGCTGAGCCATGCGTCGAAGAAGCCTCGAAGGTTGTTGCCGGAGCGCTCCTCGCTCAGCGATATGAAGTCTTCGGTGGATGCCACCCCGCCACCGAATCGTAGGAGCCACGTCTGCAAGATGTCGAAGAAGACCGCGTCACCGACCTCGAGTCGCAGCGCGTGAAGAGTGATGCCGCCACGTCGATACACGCTGGGAGCGAACAGACCTTCCGGTCCTGGGTCTCGTGGAGCAGGTGACAACGCATCGCTGGCTCGGCCGAGCAATCGTGTTTGCAGCTGCACGACATCGCGTCCTCGACCGAACTCGAGCCAGAGATCCTCGGCATAACTTGCGAAGCCCTCGTTCAGCCAGATGTCTTGCCATGTCGACGGGCTGACGTGGTTTCCGAACCACTGATGTGCAAGTTCGTGGGCCACGATTCGTTCGATGGAACCATCCCCATCAATCAACGACTCGCTGTACAAGCTGCGACCTTGAGTCTCGAGCGCAAACCCGAACTCGGCGTCGACGATCAACACGCCGTATTCGTCGAATGGGTAGGGGCCGAAGAGTTCGCTGAAAATGTCGATCATTTCGTCGGTCTGTTCGAAGTCACCCTCGAAGATCGTTGCAAGTCGTTGCGCCACGGCGTCCTCGACGGCAACACCCGTTGTTGCCGAGGGATCCGAGCTGATCAGGGCGTAGTCGCCGATCGAGACCGTCGCAAGGTAGGACGCCATGGGTTGGCGCATTTCCCAACGCGTGGTTCGGCGCCCGTTCGCCGCCTCGGAACGAACGAGCTCTCCATTCGAGACCCCGATCAGGGGCTCGGCGACGTCGATCGTAACCGTGTATGTGGCCTTGTCGCTGGGGTGATCGTTCACAGGAAACCAGGTCCGAGCGCCAGTCGGCTCGCCGATCGCAACGCTCGCTGTGCTCCCGATGTCGAACCAGCCGATGGGTCCAATTCGAGTCTGGGAGGGCATCGAGATCGGCGTGCCCGCGTAGGTCACCGCGATGGTGATCTCCGCATTGGGTTCGAGCGTCGTCGGTGGCGCGAGCCGGAGTTTGTCGTCGGTCTGTGTGTGGGGGACCTCTGTTCCGTCGATGGTGACCGACTTGACCTCGAGCTCGACCAGGTCGAAGGACAACCGGTCGAGCGCGGCAGTGGTGACCACGTCGATCGTGGCCACACCGCTCAGGGTGTCACGTCCCTCGATGTCCACCTTCAGGTCGAGGTCATACGAGCGAACGTCATACCCCGTATTGCCGACATCGGGGTAGTACGGATCTCCGATCGTTTCGCCACCGAGATTGTCGGTCAGCAGGATTGTGCTGCCGGGCGCCTCGGTCGTCGACGTGCTAGTTGACGTCGATGTGGTGTTTGGCGCTGCCGGCACGGTCGTGGATGTGCTCGTCGGAGTGGAGACGGCTTCGGGGGCATCATTGGTCGAGTCGAGTTCGGCGGTCGCAGTTTCAGATCGAGACGCCAGAGAAGGGTCGATGGAATCATCTGCTGCACACGCGACCAAGGTGACCGCTGCCAGCATGCACCCCGTGAGGAGACGTCGGTGGCGGCCATGAGACGTATGTGGAGCGGGGGACACGAACTCAGTCTGTCCTACGGCAGCATTATGCGGTGATCAGCCCATCGATCCCGGCCGATGTACAGGCCGCTTGGCTGCCACGCCGCCCCGTGGCCGCGAGAACTGCACCCGGTGTACCGTGCGAATGATGTCATCGATCGCATCGAGAAGCGTCGGGTCTTCGGCGAAGATCCGATCGACCAGCGGGCCGGACCACGTGTCGACGAGTGCTTCAGGGTCGAGGCCGCCACGGATCCAGGCGGTACCGATTCGCCGAATCGCAGCATCGATCGTCGGGTCACCACATTCGACCGCAACCGTCGCAACGGCGGCGGGGTCGAAGCGTCCTGCGGTATAGGAATCGACAACCATCGCATTGCGGTAGTGCAATGCCTGTTGTGCGATCCGCGCATGGTTCATGCGTGCCCATCTCGTTTCCCGACTCGACTCGAACCTACCGACTGGCGGCGGTATCTTTGGGGATACTCGGGCGTGTTGGCGCTGGGCAGCATCCGGGAGCGCAGAAGTCTGGGCGGATCGCAAGGCTCCCCATGGAGCGTTTGGGCACACCCGAACGCCGCTCCTCGATCAGTTCCACGATGCCGGCCACGAACCGCGGGTCGGTGCCGACGGTCGAGGCGCGGCTGAGATCGCACCCAACGCGAGCTGCAGTGGCGACAGCCTCGGTGTCGAGGTCGAAGATCACCTCCATGTGGTCAGAGATGAAGCCGATCGGGACGAGGACGATGCTTGTCGTACCAGCCGCCGCAAGGGATTCGATGTGGTCATTGACGTCTGGTTCGAGCCAGGGCACGTGGGGCGGACCACTCCGTGATTGCCACACCAGATCGAAGGTCTCGTGTCCGACACCGCTCGCGATGAGGCGAGCAGCCTCTCGAAGCTGCGACTCATAATCAGAGGTTGATGCCATCGACAACGGAATCGAGTGCGCCGTGAATACCAGGCGCGCGTCGTCACCGGTACCGCGGAGGGCTTTGGCCGTGTTGTCCACCATGGGCTCGATGAACATCGGATGGTCGTAGTACTGGCGGATCTTGTCAATTGTCGGGGCGGCTGGTCCAACGTCCGCCTGCGCTCGCTCGATGTCCTCTCGGTATTGCCGGCATCCCGAGTACGAACTGGTCGCTGACGTGACGAAAGCCAGTGCATGTTCGATGCCGTCGTCAGCCATCTGCTGCACCGTGTCGGTCAGCATCGGTGTCCAATTGCGATTGCCCCAATAGACCGGGAGATCGATGCTCGCTTCCATGAGCGCGGGTTCGAGCGCCGCGATGAGCGCACGGCATTGGTCATTGATGGGGCTTCGCCCGCCGAACAGGTGGTAGTGAGCGCCAACCTGCTCGAGCCGCTCGCGTGGGATCCCACGTCCTCGCGTCACGTTTTCCAGGAAGGGAACCACATCTTCTGGGGCCTCGGGTCCGCCGAACGAAACGATCAGAATTGCGTCGTACGACGCCGGTTGAGAACTGCTCATGACTGACATGTTGGGCAATACCAGGCCTTCCGCTTGGAGATCTCGAGAAGACGAATCTCGGTTCCGCAGCGGTGGCATGGAAGGCCTTCACGTTTGTAGACGTACAGGCGATCCTCGTCACCGATCTTTCCGACGCTCGTACCAACTTCATCTGGATCGCGGGTGACGATGCGGTTCAGTCGGACGCCAAGTTTGAGCTGGGTGGTTGCGAGGTCCCACAGTGCGCGGGTCTGTTGCTCGTCGAGGGTCTTGGCAGGAGTCCGCGGATCAATTCCGGACAGATAACAGAATTCGGATCGGTACACGTTGCCGACACCTGCCATCACACTCTGGTCGAGCAGGGCGGCGGCAACCGGGACCGATCGGCCGCTCATACGCGCCTCGAAGTCCTCAGGCCTTCCATCCCTGCGCAGCGGGTCGGGCCCGAGTTTCGCTGTGATCGTGTCGACGTCATCTGGATCGATGAGCGCACAGATCATGGGTCCGGTGAGGTCCCAGAGTTGTTCGTCGCCGATGAGGCGGAGCCGAATTTCTCCTTGTTCGGGATCGGTGGCGGGTTTGCTCCGCAATTTGCCGATGAGTCCCAGATGAATGTGGAGGATCGGGGCATTGGCGAATTCCATGAACAGGTGTTTGCCCCACGCGTTTGCCCTCTCGAGGGCCCTGCCGTCGAGGAGTGCAGCGTCCGAGCTGAAGCGACCTTGCGGAGAGGAGGCCGAGACGGCTCCCGGACGAAGGGTCCGGTTCAGGTCTCGCGCCAAGCGATGGATCGTGTGGCCTTCTGGCATGGTGTGTCGACGCTACCTGGCCTTGGAGCGCGCTTCGGCATGAATCGTCTCGAAGATCGAAAGTGCGTCTCTGGCTGAGTTCGATGGGATACACGGACCGAGGCTCGTGATGTGGTCCAGCCCCGAGAAGGCCGCTCCACCAACAACGATCGGCACATGCAAACCAGCAAGTTTCGAGAGCGTTTCTCTCATGACGTGATCGTGACCCGAGGAGGTTGCCGAAACACCCACAGCCAAGAGGTCGGCAAGACCGCTGGCTCGATCAAAGATCGACTCTGGTGGTGTGTTTGCTCCGAGGTCCTGCACGTCGAACCCGCGGAATCGGAGTAGATCTCGGAGCATTGCGGTGGGTAGATAGTGGTAGTCGTCGGAGATCGTTGCCAGCAAGATCGTGCCCTTCATCCGGCCTCTGCTGGACACGCGTGGCCCAAGTCGAGCGATGACGCGCAGGGCAGTCGAGGTTGCCACATGCTCGTCAGCGATCGAGATGTCTCCCTCATGCCACCGTCGACCGACGCCTACCATTGCTGGAGACATCAGATCGAGGTACACCTCCTCCGCGTCGGCTCCCGATGCCAGTGCGTTCTCGAGGAGTTGATAGGTCCCGTTCTCGTCACCGGCGAGCAGGCGTTCCTCGATGAGCGTGGGAAGCAAGTCCTTACGGGGCGGCGCCTTGGCAGGCCTCGCCTCGAACGCGGCGAGGTCGTTCTCGAACACCCGCCATTGTCCAGAATCTTTGACGGCTGGGAGTCGACCGGTTCGTACATATCGATACGCCGTCATGTAATGGACACCCAGTCGGTCCGCCACATCGATGAGCGTGATCGGGTCGGTCATCAGCCTGCCAGTACTTCGTCGTCGAACTCGGAGGCATCCCCGGTTCGGGAAGCATTTCTTCCCATCTCGGCGACCGCCCGGCGAGATGGGCTTCGCGGAGGATAACCCAGGGCGGCACGTTGCTCTTCGCTTTCCCCGCCCCAAAAACCATGTTCTCGATTTACTCGCGCCCAACTCCGGCAGGGGAGCAACGACTGACAGTTTTCGCAGTATGACCGTGCGAGGGCTTCCCGTTTGTTTCGACGAGTGCGCCGTTCTCCAGGAGGAGCGAAGAACAAGTCAGGCTTGCCTACGCACAGGGCTGTGGATGTCCAGGGTCTTGCTTCAGAAACGGCGAACAGGTCATCGATCATTGAAGTCTTTCGACAGCGGATAAGTATTTAGCACTAAGTCGTGTGACTTAATTTAGCACTAAAGGCCTCTGCTGGATGCAAAAACTTCTGAAGGCGCCGAAAACGTTTCACGCAGCACCAAGAAATCACCCTCTGATCGGGTGGAAATCCCGAGGTGTGACCGCTTACCCGCCGAGGAGTTTGTTGATTCGGCGACTCAATTGGCCGGGTTCGGGAACCTCGACCCCTGCGGGGAGTAGTTCCGGAGCCTGATTGGAAATCGCCTGGATGACCTGCCCGGCACTCGGGTTGACCAGCGCCGCATCACCAATGACGACGGTAGGGACCGTTTCATTCCCATTGGCGATGCTTCGCACCGTGGACGCGGCTTCGGGACTGTCCCAGATGTTCTTCTTGTTCAGTGGAATGCCTCGCTTGTTGAGGCCGCGCTCCAAGTGCATGCAGAATCCGCACCCGGGTCGCCAATAGAAGTCAACCGCTCCTGCACTCATGCTGCTGTTCCGATAATTGGACCGTCGTCGTCGAACAGGAGACAGGTGATCACCCGATCCGGATCCTCGACCTGATTCCACGAGTCCTCTGTCGGCTGGAGGAACTTGAACTTCAAACCTCGGTCGTCATCGGCGCTTATGTACGCCTCGAGCGACGTCCGGCAGACGTCCTCCGCGTATTCCGAGATGGCCTCTTCGTTGAAGCTCGTGATCGAAGTATCGATCAGGGCTTCGCGATACACCTCAAACTGGTGTTCCAGCTTGCAGTCGACTTTGATCACCTTGGTCACTTGCCCGGCGCCGATGTCGCCAACGATGCAGTCACCGGCTCGAAGTTCGAAGACCGACACGTTTGTGGGATCGTCCTCCGCTTCAGTGCTCGGGGCGGATGCTTCGCTCGATGGCGTTGCACCACTGTTGGGGTTCGAGGTGTCGGCATTGTCGTCGCCACTGCTGAGCAGCGATGCGACAAGCAGTGCGATTCCCACGATCGCAGCGATCGCAACGACAACCCCGCCGACGAGTGTCCAGTTCCGTTGCGACGGTTCTGGAACGTACGCCGGCGGTTCTTCTATGACGGCGAGGTCGACGACATCGGGAACACCAGTTGGTTCGGCAACGATCGGGCGCGTGAGCGTCTCATCGGGTGCCGAGGGCTTTCGCCAGGCATCATCACGTTCGATCGGCACCGACGGGTCGCGACCGGCTACCGCTGCTACACCTGCGACTGCTGCTGCACTCGCGACCGGTGCTGCTAGGTCTTGGATCTGCGAGTCAGGTAGGTCTTGGATCTGCGAGTCAGGGATCTGCGCTGGCGGTACCTGGACCTCGGGTGTCTCGACCGGTTGCATGTGGGCGTCGGGCATGACTGGGGTCGGTGGTGCGACGTCGGGGATCTGGGCCTGGGGCAGCGGATCGACGGGAGGCGCTGTGGGCATTGGTTGCATCGGTGCGCTGACGACGCCGGAAACGTCGGCTTCGTGACGCTCCTCGTACGCGCTGGTCCAGCCATCGTCACCGATCGCTTCGGCTGTCGGATCTTCGGCGACGCGGAGCGACGTCGGGACTGCTTCGAACGGCGCTACCGGCGCCTGCGGTTCGATCGTTTGCCAGCCGCCAACCTTTGACTCCTGCACTACAGGATTGGGCATCTCCGCGAAGGGGTCTGCGCCGAACGCAGGCGCCGGGGTGGGTGGGACAGCGGGCGCGGGCGTCTCTGCAACTGCTGGTGCGATCGGGAATGGCCCTGGCGAAGCTGGCTCCGCTGGCACGTCGAGCCGGGGCACAGGTTCAGCAGGAATCGAGACATCAGCTGCGATGGGCTGGGCCGCATCGACAGCGGGAGCATCGTTGTTCTGAAGATCACCCTCATACACAGCACCTGGTTCGGCATCTGCCGGGTACCACTTGCCATCAGAAGCCAACCACCATCCGGGGCCTTGCCATACGTCACTCACGGCACTTGAGCGTAACCGGCCACACAGAAAGGTGTGAATCACCCCGGTAGCTTTAGAAGCCGCTCGACCATTTGACTGGACCTCATGATCCTCATCGACGCAACTGACGTGACGATGATTCGTCCTGGACGGGACCTCTTTCGGGACGTTTCGGTCACGATTTCCGATGGGGAACGTATTGGCCTCGTTGGATTGAATGGCACCGGGAAATCATCGCTGATCGATGTCCTGATCGGAACACGAGATCCGGAGAGCGGAACGGTGCGACGAGGTCGAGACGTGCGAATCGCTGCACTCGATCAGAACCCAGACCTAGGTTCGGGCACGGTCCGCGACGCTGTCGAAGGTGTCGCGGGCGAGTCCTGGGAAATCGACGCTGTGCTCGACAGGCTCGGTATGGGCGGACGAAGCGAGACCCCCGTAGCCCAGCTTTCCGGTGGAGAGGCGAAACGAGTGGCTCTCGCCAGAGCGCTGGTCCATCCGAGCGATCTCCTCATTCTCGACGAACCGACAAACCACCTCGATGTCGACGCGATCGAGTGGCTCGAGAACCGACTGGCTGCCTACAAGGGTGGTCTACTACTGGTCACGCACGATCGACACGTTCTCGATCGAGTCACCAACCGCGTGCTCGAGCTCGACCGGGGCCGGGCATATGTGCACGAAGGTGGTTACGACGCGTACCTCGAGGGGCGAGCGCTCCGTGAGGAACAGGCCCAACAGCAGGAACGAGTTCGAGCGAATCTCGCGCGAACCGAACTCGCGTGGCTCAGGCGAGGTGCCCCTGCCCGTACGAGTAAAGCCAAGGCTCGAATTCGGTCGGCCACTGAGATTGTGACGGCTCGTCCGGAAGAAGCCGCTCGCACAGGGTCGCTCGATCTGCATTTCGGAACTCCGCGCCTCGGCAACGACGTTGTCGAACTCGACCATGTGTCCTTCGGGTATCCCGATCACGAGCCATTGTTCACAGATGTTGAGCTCTCCCTCGATCCCCGAGAGCGTTTGGGCATCGTCGGGTCGAACGGCACCGGTAAATCGACACTTCTCGACGTCATCTCTGGTCGGATATCCCCAACCTCTGGGTCGGTTCGCGTTGGGTCCACGGTGTCGATGGAGTTGTTCGATCAGCGGGGAATCGAGCTCAACCCTGCGATGCGTGTGTGGCAAGCGGTCGTTGGGGATGCGCCGAAACCCGACTGGCATGACACCGCCTTGATGGAGAGCTTCTGGTTCGACAGCGACGCACAGTACGCCCCGATCGAATTGTTGAGCGGTGGCGAACGACGCCGGCTGCAATTGTTGATCACCTTGGCGAAGCGTCCAAATGTCCTGCTCCTCGACGAGCCGACCAACGACCTCGATCTGGACACCCTTCGAGTGTTGGAGGACTTCCTCGAGAACTACCCGGGCGCGGTCGTGGTCGTCAGCCACGACAGGGCATTTCTCGAGCGAACTGTCGACGATGTGATCGTGTTCGACGGGACGGGCACGGTCGGCCGTCTCCCTGGCGGGTACGAGGCTTACGAGCGGCTACGCACACACCAGGCGTCCTCCATGAAGAACGACTCGACTCGCCAGACGTCGTCGGGTCCGAAGAAGACGAAGCACAAGAGCATCGGAGACGGTCGTTCGGCGAGCACGATCCGTCACGAACTCAAGACGGTCGAAAAGGACATGGCTCGCCTCGACAAGAAACGGACCTCGCTGACCTCCGAGCTCGAGGCTGCGGGGTCAGACCACGAAGCGCTGGTGCGGATCGGCGCGGAACTCACGCCGGTCGTGGACGAGATCAATGGCCTCGAAGAACGCTGGCTCGAGTTGTCCGAAGAAGCCGAGAGCTGACGGAGTTGTCGAACCTCGATCAGCCGAGGTGGTCGGCAAGCGAAAGATCGATCGTCTGGACATCGTCGGCAGCACCGCCCGATGGATCAAACACGATGACGACATCGGCGGGCTCGACGCCGTCTGGCAGCGAGATCGCGAAACCGAACTGACCCCATGCCTCGGTCCACGTGGTGGTTGTGACGCCATTCTCGGAACGTTGGCCTTCGGCGACTGCACCGAACCATTCGACATCGATCGCTTCACCACCCGACGTGCGCACACCCACAGACAGAGTTGCCTCGAACGGGCGAGCGAACCCCGCAACGCTCCACCGCGTGCCAGCGTCGCTCGACTTTACGCGAGTGAGAACAAGACCGTTGGAGTCGACGATTGGTTCAACCGCAGCTCCCACTTGCTCGACGGCAGCTGGATCGGCGTCGCGGGTCAGTCGGATGTCGGCGATGTCGATGATCACGGTTCCATTGGTGTTGTCGAAGGTCGCCGTTGTTGTCGTCGTGGGCGAAAACAGGTAGCCGACGACGTGGTCGGGCCCCGCGTCCTTGACCATGAAGATCGATTGATCAACTCCGACCGATTCGCTGAATCGGGCCTCGGCAACCTCTGCCCCCGAGATCAGCCTCCCGAGGTCGACGATCACTTGGTCTTGTCGGTAGACCCTGAGGTCGTGGGGAAGAGTGGTGACGCGCGTTGCTCCGCCGTCCTCATACGACCAGCCGTCGGAGAACTCGATGACGGTACGGATGCAGCCACCGAATCGGTAGGTCTCGATATTGCTGATCACCGCGGCATCGGAGTCGGGTGAACCATCCGGATTTGTCCACTCGAAGCCGATGTAGTGGTCCTGTGGCCCGTTGAAGAGGCATGGCCTGCCATCGGGCACTGGAGTCTCGACGAGAAGGGCCGAGTTGACCCACCCCGTGTCGACGCCGGTACCCGACGTCGGCGCAAAGACCTCGAACCACTCGGCACCGTCGGCTGATGTCGCTTCGTCACCGGTTCGAACCACCCCGGTGGCGTCCGGACGAAATTCGAAGACGATGTCGAAGGCAGTACCTGGACCCGAGCGAGCGTTCAGGGTGTCGTCAGCTGCCACGTTGCTCACCGCCCAGACCAGCGACGACGGCTCGGTCGAGGTGTCGGGCACGGTGACATTGCTGGCAATCACCTCGTCGACCTGCGCCTGATAGGGGTGTTGTTCGATCCCGTCGACGAAACGAGCCGATACGAGATTCTGGGGGTTCGATATGCCACGGATCGCGATCTCGGGCGGCGATTCTTGGAGGAACGCGTCAACGTCGACGTACACGAGTTCTTCCCCGGTACCGAGCACGATCGCCTGCGTGCGGCCCGACCGGTCGGTGTGTACATCGAGCTGGGTTGGCTGAAACGCTCCCGGACTCGTGATTTGGGCAGCTTCGCCATCCACAGACAACACCGTGAGGGTCCATGCATCCTCCGCCGTCGGCGCAACGAGCACGACGTGTCCCGCGCTCGACCACTCCGCAATTTCGCCAGCTATGCACCGAGAGAGCGAAGAGACGGGATGGTCATCCAGGGGGGTGCCCTCGCCATCGACGATCGAGATCCGGGTGCATCCGTCGATTTCCTCGGTGATCAGGATCTGACCGTCCGGCCCGACTGCGGATTCCGCAGCGGCCGCTTCGAGCCTCGGGAGCCAGGTTTCAGCGTCGACGATCTCCCCATTGAGGCGCACGACGCCGTTCACGTCGACGGTGGCGATACCCGTGGTCGAGAGTTCTCCCGGGGTCGTGGTGCCCGGAATCGTGCCCGGAATCGTGTCGGGCGTTGTGCCCGGCGTCGGATCCGGTGCGACGGTCGGGTTCGGATCGGCGGTGCGGACCTCGGTCTGGTCGTCGTTCAGGTTCGAGATCGTCACGAAGCCGATGAGAAGTGCCACGATCGCCGCTCCACCGAGCGCCACGCTGGTCGCCGTACTCCGCCGATGCGCAGACTGCTGGGCTGCGGCCGCGCCAGCATCGAGATCATCGATCTGTGGACTCATCTGGTCGAACTGTTTGCGGATGTCGTCGTCGAAGGTCATGAGATCTCCTCTGTTTCTGCGCCGAGTCGCTGTGCGAGCGCGTGACGGCCCCGATGAAGATGGACTCTTGCCGTGCTCGGTGCGCAGTCCAAGATGTCGGCGATTTGGCTCACCGGCTGATCCTCGAGGTAATGCAAGACAACGGCGACCTTCTGGTTTCGGAGGAGCGTGGCGAGCGCGTCGAGCAGATCGTCATCGAACCGCTTCGCCCACGTGACGGTCGGTATTCCGTCCAGCAGTCGGCTTGCCTTGCGGATTCGGGTCGCTCGGCGACGAAGGCGAGACGTGGCCAGGTTGATCGTGACCCGGCGGACCCAGGTGCCCGGATTGTCGTAGGTGGATACGAGGCTCCAGCGATCATGCGCTCGAATCATCGCCTCTTGTGCCACGTCTTCGGCTGACCCGCCCACCAGCGTGGATGCCAGCAAAACCATCGCTGGAAACTCCTGACGATAGAAGTCGTCAAACGAGAACACCGAGTCGTTCACTTCAAGGCTCGTCGGAGGTGTGTTGGTCACACGGAGCCTTTCTCGAGTCAATGGAGTGACAGCGGATTGCGTCCTCATGCTGTACACACGCCCTGGCCTGGCAAGAGGTTTACATCGACGCGTAGAAATTTCAGAATCGCACGTACCCTGATCGTATGAGTGAAACGACGCAGGACGTAGTCGACGAATCCGATGCAGAGGACGAGGCGACGACGCCGGTCCCGAGTGCCGAGGGTGATGGCCTCATCTTGTCGATCACCGACGCCGGGTTGGCGAAGGTTCTCGAGATTCGCGATGGCGAGGACAACCCAGAAGCAACAGGGCTTCGTGTCATGGTCGTGGGAACTCGCGGTGTCGAGTTCGACTACGACTTGTCGCTCGAAGACATCGCCGAGATGCCAGAGGATTCGACCTTCTACAAGGTGGGCGATCTGACGGTGATCATCCCTTCCGACAGCGTGGACGACATGCGTGGGTCCACGCTCGACCTCCCGTCGAATCCGATGCAGGGCGGCCTCGTCATCCGTAACCCGAATCGACCCCCGGTGCTTGCGCCTGAGGACATTGATCTCACCGGTACCTTGCCCGAGAAGGTGCAGCAGCTGCTAGATCTCAGCATCAACCCGGCCCTGGCCGCGCATGGTGGTTTCGCCAGTTTCGTGAAGGTCGAGGCCGAAACGATCGTGCACGTATTGATGGGTGGAGGCTGCCAGGGTTGTTCGATGAGCGCCCAGACGCTCACCGAGGGAATCAAAACGTCGATCATGGATGCGATTCCCGAAGTCACCGAGGTCGTCGATGCAACCGATCACACCCAAGGCGAAAACCCCTTCTATTCCTGATCTCGGCAGCGATTCCTGTTCTCGACTGTCGCAATCCGCGCCGTCG
>CAJQNJ010000031.1 GCA_905479685.1 uncultured Acidimicrobiales bacterium | reverse complement strand
CCGGTTCGATACGAGTGGGTGGTGTGGACGTCGGAGGCGCGTCGCTTGCCGATCGGGCGGTGCTTCGACGCCACACGGTGAGTTTCATCTTCCAGACGTTCAACCTGTTTCCGGGCCTCACAGCGGTCGAGAACGTGCAGTTCGGTGCCGATGTGGCGCAGCGATCTGACCCGTCGGGCCGGGCAACGCGAGCCTTGGAGCAGGTGGGGTTGGCCGAACGTAATCGTCATTTCCCGCATCAGTTGTCTGGCGGTGAACAGCAGCGGGTCGCGATCGCACGGGCGTTGGCCACGGACAATCCGATCCTCTTGGCAGACGAACCGACAGGAGAATTGGACTTCCGCACCGGTGTTCAGATTCTGCAGGTGCTTGAAGCTCAGGCCCGCGCGGGAATGACCGTGCTCGTGGTCACACACAACCGCGAGATTGCGAGGGTGGCCGATCGGGTGATCGAGTTGTCGAGTGGTCGGATCGTTTCGGATGGGCCACCGGTCGGCGGCAAGGCCGATATCGGTGACCTGCAATGGTGACCGCGACGCGGGGCAGACTCGGTGGGTTGTGGTTGCGGTGGTCGTGGCGCGATTTCCGGTCGCGTTGGGTTGCCGTGGTCGCCATCGCGCTGGTCTTGGCGATTGGCACCGGGGTGTACGCGGGGTTGAGCAGCACCGGTGAGTGGCGGCGGCAGTCCAATGACGCCAGCTTCGGGGCGCTGTCGATGCACGATCTTCGGGTGACGCTCAGCCCCGGAACCTTTACCGAGCAGGGTGGATTGGTCGAAGCCGTCCGGGGACTCGATGCTGCTTCCTCGGTGGCTGCCGTTGTCGAACGTCTTGTCGTTGACAGCCAGGTCGACACCGGTCCGATCAGCGGGACCGAATCGGTGCTGGTTCCGGCGCGTCTTGTCGGGATGACGTTCGGGCTCGCGCAGCCCGTGGACAGCGTCTGGGTCCGTGAGGGAACGGCACCAGTCGACGATCAGTCGGAGCTCGGCTCTGCGGTGATGGAGGCCAAGTTTGCTGACCTTCGCGGACTTCCGACCCAGGGATCGGTCACCGTTACCGGCGGACACACCGTACCCTATTCCGGGCTCGGTACCGCTCCGGAGGACTTCTTCTACGAAGGGCCCGAGGGAACGATCGCCGCTGAAGGCGAACTCGCCATCTTGTACCTGCCGTTGGCAGCGGCGCAGGACGTCAGTGGTCATCCGGGAATGGTCAACGACATCGTCCTCACGATTGTCGATGGCACAGACCGTGACGTGGTTGAAGCCGAGCTCGCCGCGGTGATCTCCGATCTCGGTCTGAGCGGGGTCGTGTCCACCCGCGACGACGCGGACGCTGTGCGCGTGCTGTACGAGGACATCGACAACGACCAACAGTTCTGGAATGCGTTGTCCGCGCTCGTGCTTGCTGCTGCCGCCCTCGCGGCATTCAATCTGATCAGTCGGATCGTCGAAGCCCAACGCCGAGAGATCGGTATCGGGATGGCCTTGGGCGTGCCACGACGACAGCTCGCGATCCGGCCGCTCATGATCGGCGCCCAGGTCGCAATCCTTGGCACTATCGCCGGTCTCGGGGTCGGACTCGTCGTGGGTAACGCGTTCGGGGCACTCCTCGAGTCGGTCCGGCCACTCCCCGAACACCGCACACCGTTCCAGTTCGGCGTCTACGCCCAGGCCGCAGCACTCGGGGTCGTGATTCCACTAGCGGCCAGCGCGCTCCCCGTGTGGCGGGCGCTCCAGGTCGAACCAATCGAGGCCATCCGCACCGGCCACCTCACCGCCAAGACCAGCCGGCTCACCAGTTGGACCGGCCACATCCGACTGCCTGGTTCGACGATGACTCAGATGCCGATTCGCAACGTGATGCGGACGCCACGCCGAGCCATTTTGACCGCGGTCGGAGTCGGCGCCGCGATCACCGCCCTTGTCGCAGTGCTCGGCATGGTGGACAGCTTCGCTCGAGCAAATCAACAAGCCAACGACGAATTCACCAAGGGCAACCCCGATCGCGTCGTCGTGCAGCTCGACACGTTCTACCCCAACGAGTCGGCCGCCGTCACCGCAATCCGAGACGCCCAGTCAGTCGATCACATCGATGCCGGTCTGCGCCTTCCCACCACCGCGCTCGCAGAGGATCCCGATGCCAACCTCGATCTGCTCGTGGAATTCGTCGATCTCGACCAGGCGGTCTGGACACCAACGATCGAGGAAGTCTCCACCCCAACCGACACGTCCCGTGCCGGCATTCTGTTGGCCCGCAAAGCTGCGGACGACCTCGCAGTCGATGTCGGCGGCACCATCACCCTGCGCCACCCGATCCGCACCGATGTCGGCGGCTTCTCTCTGGCCGAAACAGAATTCGTTGTGCGTGGGATTCATGCCAATCCGATAAGAACGTTTGCGTTCATGGATCTTGACGACGCCAGCCAGTTCGGCCTCGAAGGTGCAGTGAACGTCGTTCAGGCCTATCCCACCGAAGATGCCTCCAAGTCTGACGTCCAACGTGCGGTTTTCGGGCTTGCTGGGGTGACGTCGAGCCAACCGATCGCGCGGATCAGCGAAGCCATAGACGAAGCACTGGATCAGTTCCTCAGCTTCCTCTTCGTCACCGCGGCAGCAGTGATGACCCTCGCACTGCTGATCGCTTTCAACTCGACCCGTATCACCGTCGAGGAACGACAACGAGAGCACGCGACGATGCGTGCATTCGGACTCCCGGTCCGAACCGTCATCGGAGTCGTCGTCAAGGAGAGCGTCATCATCGGCATCGTCGCCACAGGCATCGGTATCGGCGGCGGTCTCATCTTCCTCAGATGGATGCTGGCATCACTCGCACGGACCACGTTGCCCGACGTCGGCATCGATACCTACGTCTCCCCCACAACCATCGGCGTCGCTGCGATCGTCGGCATCATCGCCGTCGCAGCTGCCCCACTCTTCCTCGCCCGCCGGCTCCAACACATGAACCTTCCTGACACCCTCCGGGTCATGGAGTAACAAGACATCGTCAACCAAAGCGCTCGCTCGATAAACGACCGCCACTAGCCACCGACCCGCCAGTGACCGTGGGCCGTGACCCAACCCCACTTCGAGTCATGGCAGGGTCGTCACTTCCGTTGGCTTCGAGTTGTTCACAGAGATCGGTCCATGTCACGACGGCTCTGGTTCCGAGGATCAGACTGCGACCACGACCGAAAAATGGCGAAACTCCACGCTTCTCCGAATCCAGAGGTGTGGAGTTCCCTGCCTGTCGGAGTGAGGATCGCAACCCTTAACCCAAGCCACACTGGCGACTGGATCTGGCTGGGCACAGCGGCGTGAACGACAGAAGTCGGTTTGCCATCCGTCTGGCCGGACCTTTGGCCCTACCTGCCGCCATCGATCAGAGTAACTGTCCAGGCGGAGGAAGGTGCGCGATCGTTCGCCGCCACGTTGACGGGCATCGAGGCACCCAAGCGGCCAGGAGGCTCATCGTGAACACCAGACGAACTGAACGAATTGCCGGGACACTCTTCATAGTGGCGACGGTTTCCTCCGCCCTTGGATTCATCCTCTTGGACCCCGTTCTGGATGACCCCGACGTTCTTGCGAGCATTGCTGCAAACGAAACGACAGTCATACTCGGGGCGTTCCTCCTGCTCATCGATGCCATCGCCGTCGTTGCCATTCCAGCCCTGCTCTATCCCACCTTCAAGAAACACAGCGCCCCGCTCGCTCGCCTCTACCCTGGCTCAAGGATCGTCGAATCGGTGGTTCTCGTCATCGGCGTCGTCGGCTTGCTCGCAACGGTCACGTTGAGCCGGGCCTACGTCGAAGGCTCCGCCGACGCCGCCAGCTACCGGGTTTCAGGCGATGCGCTCGTCGCGGTGTATGAATGGGGCGTCCTGCTCGGAATCATGCTCTTCTTCGCTCTCGCCGGACTGCTCCTCAACTATCTCCTGTACAGCGCACGACTCGTTCCCCGCTGGTTGGCCATCTGGGGACTGATCGGAATCGCGCTGCTCCTGATCGAAGGTGCCCTCGAGGCCTTCGACGCCGACAACCTGGCCATCATGTCGTTGCCCTTCGCCATCCAAGAAATGGTCTTCGCCGTCTGGCTCATCGTGAAGGGACTCAACAACTCAGAGCCCGCCGGCTCCCTCGACGCCACCCGAGCCGTCGACCAAGGCATGGCGAGAACGCCGTGAGCACGCTTCGGAATCACCGAGTCGTGGTTACTGAGCACGGAGGCCCCGAGGTTTTGCAGGTGATGGAGGAGATGCTTCCAGTCCCGCAGCAGGGTGAGGCGAGGGTTCGTGTGCTTGCCGCTGGTGTGTCGGCGTTCGATCTCATCTACCGCCGTTGGCCTCATCTGCCCGGGAGTCCGGATCTGCCGTTCACGCTCGGCGAAGACATTGTTGGTGTCATCGACTGTCTTGGTGAAGGAGTGGCGGGTCTGAAGAAGGGACAGTTGGTGGCGGGGGCAACGTGGGCGGGTGGTATCGGTGGCGGTTACGCCGAGTACGTCAGTTTGCCGGTGTCGGAGTTGGTTCCGGTACCTGGCGGTGTCGACCCCGCCGAAGCGGTCTGTGTCGTTGTCAACTATCTCACCGCCCACCTCCACCTCCACCAGTACGGTCAGGTCCAGCCAGGTGAGCGGCTGCTCGTACACGGCGCGGCGGGGGGTGTCGGCACGGCCTTGCTGGAGCTCGGCCGTCTTGCCGGGCTAGACATGTACGGCACCGCGGGCCGAGACGACCACGATCTCGTCACTGCACTCGGCGCGACGCCCATCGACTACCAACGCGACGACTTCGTCGAACGGATCCGTCTACTCACGAATGACGGTGTGGATGTCGTTGTTGACCCCGTCGGTGGGGCCAAGCACCTGTGGGACTCATATCCACCTGTGGGACTCATATCGTTGTCTTCGCCGGGGCGGCCGATTGGTCTGGCTCGGTTCCGCAGCGACAGAGACTCAGGGGCTGCGGACGGGGCCATTGAGTATGGCGATGGTCTATCTCCTCAAGGCTGTTCCGGACCGAAAGCGGGTGCCCCTTTGTGCGACTACGGACAAACATGCCCGGAAGCATCCCGGCTGGTATCGCGCCACCCTTCGAGATTTGCTGACCTCGGTCGCGAACGGCGACTTGGCGCCCGTCGTCGCTGAGCGAGTTCCGCTGACCGAAGCGTCCCGAGCCCACGAGCTCCTCGAGACCGGCCATCACAACGGCAAGATCGTTCTGGTGACGTAATCGCCTCCTACCGACGCCGTGAAGAGCCATGAGCTGGTCGTGGAGAACGCTCCGAACGGGGCTCACCGCTCTCAGCCACCTGATCTCGTTCGCCGTAGGCGTTTGACTAGACCAGTGCCAAGCACGATGCTGACGAGATGGCCGACTTCCCCTCGATCCTTGAGGAAGCGGCGCGGCACACAGCCATCGAGTTCTTGCACGCGGTGAGGGCCTGAAGGCGATGGCGCCTCGCATCCACTCGAGCACGGACGCTCGGCGTCTTGCGCGTCGACGCCTTCCGTGGATGGTGTTCGACTACATCGATGGTGCCGCTGGTCAAGAAACAGGTGCCATACGCAATCGAGCGGCATTCGACGAGCTCACGTTACGACCCCGCATCTTGCGCGATGTGAGCGAGAGATCGTTGTCCGTGCCACTTTTCGGTCAGCTGACCAAAGCCCCATTCGGCATCACCCCGATGGGCCTCTGCAATCTGTCGGCGCCCGGGGCCGATCTCATGCTGGCGCGGCTTGCGGCGCGTGAGCAGGTTCCGTTGTGCGTTTCAACCGTCGCCTCGACCGCGATGGAGCACCTGATCGATGCGGCTGACGGAAATGCATGGTTCCAGCTGTATTTCAGCGGCGACGGTGCGACCTCGTTCAAGCTCGTTGAACGGGCCAAAGCCGCTGGCTACTCGACCCTGATCCTCGCCGTCGATGTACCCGAGGTTGGCCGTCGCCCGCGTGAACTACGTCATGGCTTCACGATGCCTTTCCGTATTGGGCCCAAACAGTTCATCGATTTCGCACTCCATCCGCAATGGTCGCTTACCACCTTGTTCAAGGGCCGCCCTCAGATGGCCAACTTCGACATGCCGGGATACACCTTTGACCGCACGGAAAGCCGCGCCAGAGCAGACTGGGACACGCTGGCCAAATTGCGCGATCTCTGGCCCGGACAACTCGTCATCAAGGGTGTGCTCGATGTCGAGGACGCACTTGCACTACAGGCGGCAGGCGTCGACGCGATTCAAGTGTCCAGTCATGGCTCGCGTCAGTTGGAAAGCGCTCCGTCCCCAATTTTGGAAATCGCCCGCGTCAGGGCTGCGGTCGGGCCGGACTTTCCGCTGTTCTTCGATAGCGGATTGCGGTCTGGCGAAGACGTGGTGAAGGCGTATGCGCAAGGCGCGAACTTCACGTTCCTGGGGCGCATATTGCAGTTTGCAATAGCGGCAGGAGGCGAAGAGGGCTTGAACCAACTTTGGTCGGTACTACGCGATGAGACGAGCATCACGTTGGCCCAAGTCGGCCTGACCTATCTCGGAGACCATGGTGACGACAATCCCGTGAGCCGCGATGCTCGTGGCTTTGGTAGCAGAAGCGAGTAGAACCAGCGACCGAACGATCATGAGTCGATAGACAACAAGCGCTGCCCATTCGCGAGGTGCGAAACTGGCGAAATGTCAGCTACCAATACACCAAACAAGGCGCGCAACATCCTTCTCACCGGTCCAAGCCGCGGCATCGGACGGGCGACGGCACTGGGACTAGCGGCTCGAGGCCACCAGCTCGCACTCATGGGTCGACCCAGCGCCGAGTTGGACCAGCTTGCTGAAACGATCCGCTCCGGCGGCGGAGCTCCCGTAGTAGTGACCGCAGACGTCCGGGATGAGACCGCGGTGAAGTCCGCTATCGGTGAAGCAATAGAGGAGTTGGGGCACGTCGACGTGCTGATCAACAATGCGGGTATGGGTCGTTATGCGCCTTTCGAGGAACTGGGCGCTGATGAGTGGGAACACGTCATGGCGGTCAACGTCACGGGTGTGGCCACGGTCATTCGCAGCATGCTCCCGCACATGCGCGCGGCCTCGAATGGCCACATCATCAACGTCGGTTCGATTCGAAGCACCGAAACAGCGGCGACATGTTCGGCATATGCCGCCAGCAAGTTTGCACTCGACGCTCTCACCAAGACCTTGCGATTGGAGCTCGACGGCACCGGAGTCGTCGTCTCACAGATCTGTCCTGGTGGAGTCCTGACCGAGTTTGGCGGCATCGACCCGACCACTAAACCTCAGTCTTGGCTACAGCCGGAAGCCATCGCAGAGGCTGTTGCGATGATCATCGAGTTTCGTGGACTCGGATTGGTGCGCGACCTCACGATCGTTCCGGAACCACTTCGGTCATGATCCCAGCCGTTGAACTTGCTAATCGCGGTAGTTAGCGCCGCGTCGATCGAGTAAACGCAGCAGTGCTGGCCACTCCAGTTGGCCCATTTCAGGGTTGGCCTGACGTTTGGAGTAGACCGTGAATGTGTCACGCTCGACTGCTTCGTCCATCGAACGCAGATCGCCCATGGCAGCCGCGGAACACTGAATCTGACAGGCGGATTCGAGGTAGTACATGCGATTAAAGGTCGCCTGGATCGTGTGACCCGAGGTCAGCAGCCCGTGATTGCGCATGATCACGCAGTGGCTTTTGCCGCAACCGGCGCCGATCTCCTGCGGCGTCTCGAAGGTGCCGGGGCCGGAATAGTCGTAATAGCTCACTTCTGGCATGACGATCATCGAATGCTGGCTGATCGGGAGCAATCCGCGTTCGGTCGCCGCCACGGCGACGCCAGCTCTGGTGTGGGTGTGCATGACACAGTTGACATCGGCTCGCTCTCCATAGACGCCGCTGTGGATATTGAAGCCCGCGACATTGAAGCGCGTTGGGTCGCCTACAACGTTGCCGTCCATGTCGAGTTTGACAAGATTCGAGGCGGTCACCTCATCAAACATGTCACCGTAGGCATTGATCAGAAAGTGATCGGGCTGATCTGGCAGCCGCGCCGACAGGTGCGTATAGATCATGTCGGTCATTTTGTAGTGATGCGTCAGGCGATAAAGCGCTGCCAGGTCGCACCGGGTCTGCCACTCAACATCGCTGACCTGGTCACGCAGGGCACTGTGGCTACTGCTCTGGCCACTCGTTGCTGACATGAAAGACTCCTCGGTACGCAAGCTTCATCCGAGCCGCGGTATTCGGTCAAGTATTTCCGGCATTCATCCGTTTACGCGTCAACTTCGTGAAAGTGCTCCCGTACGGGTAGAGCAAATCAGTGTTCCTGGGTCATGATTGTGCCGAACAACATGTCATTGCCAACCGAGGAGGGGATTCATGCCGGTCTATAAAGGCGACGACATGGTGCCGACGCCCGACAGCGCCCGCCCGCACATCATGATGAAGCAGTTTGGTGGCGAGCTGATCAAGGCCGGGATCGTGACGTACGCGCAAGGCGAGACGCCGCCGCCCCATGTTCATCCCACCGACGAGCAATGGATCTACCTGCTCGAGGGGCGCCTCGCGACGATCCTGGGCGACGAGGTCGACATCATCGGCCCTGGCGACATGGTGTATATCCCGCGCGGCGTCCCGCATGGTATCCGCCTGCTCGGAGACGAGTGCCGTTTCTTTACCTGCAAGAGTCCGGCAGGATCGGGCGCACTCAGCGAGGACTACACGCCGATTCCGAATCTGGATGAGATGGTGCGGCGCCTCGAGGAAGCGGCGGCCGATGCCTGAACCGCGACCGCGGCCATGAGCACGAACGAACT
>CAJQNJ010000030.1 GCA_905479685.1 uncultured Acidimicrobiales bacterium | reverse complement strand
CGGAGTTGTCGGCCGAGACCGCCGGTGAATGTGTCACCACCTTCGCCCCCGACGATCACAAGCGTGCCTCGCTGGGCAAGCGCACGGCGGAGACGGGCGATGCTGTTCCGGCCGCCGATGTCGAGAATCAGGTCATACCCTCGTTCAGCATCGACGAAATCGTCGGTGGTGTAGTCGATGACGTGGTCGGCACCGAGCGACCGGACCAGATCGAGCTTGGCGGTGCTGGCAACTCCGGTGACCTCGGCACCCAGGGCTTTGGCAAGTTGAATGGCGTATGAACCAACACCTCCTGAGGCACCGATGATGAGGACACTTTGTCCGGACTCGAGCTTGCCAACGTCGGTGAGCGCCTGAAGGGCGGTGATTGCCGACACGGTCGCAACGGAGGCCTGTTCGAACGTCGTGTTGGCCGGGATGTGGGCCAGCTTTGCCTCTTTGGCGGCTGCGTATTCAGCGAAGGATCCCTGGGCGATGCCGAACACATCGTCGCCGGGAGAGAAGCGGGTGACTGTCGAACCGACGGCGACGACCCGACCGGAAACGTCGAGGCCGGGGACCGCCTGTTTGGGTTTGGTCAGCCCGAAGCCAGCCAATCGGATCAGGTACGGCGTGCCGGTCATGAGATGCCAGGTGCCCCGGTCGAGACCGGCAGCATGCACCTCGATCAGGACCTCGTCTTCGGCGATCGTAGGACGATCGATGGTGGCCAGTCCGAGGCTGTCAGCAGATCCGTATGCCCGTTGCACGATCGCCTGCATGGTCGTTCCATCCTCGGGCGAAGCCACCGTCTCCCCCGACGGGGTGGCCTTCGTCGTTTCGGTGACCGACCGATCGATTCGCTGTTCTGTCTTGTTCATCTGGCGCTCCTTGTTATTCGACTTCTTGCTCGTACTTAGTACGACCATGGTTGCGAACCGTACTCGTACTAAGTACGATATGCAACCAGAAAGGGAGAAATATCGAACATGACACGCCCGACCAGCACAGCAAGCGGTGAGAACCCAGAGGTAGCTGCTTCGAAGCCCCCGCTCACTCCAGACCGAGTGATCCACGGAGCGGTTGCACTGGCCGATGAGATCGGCATCGACGCCTTCACGATCCGCAAGTTGGCAGACGCAATCGACGTCAAGCCGATGACGATCTATCACCACCTGCCGAACAAGGAAGCAATCATCGACGGCATGGTCAACCAGGTGTTCAGCGAGATCGACCTCCCGCCGTCCGACCTCGACTGGCGCGCTGCCATCATGGTTCGGTCTCGCTCAATGCGGCTGGTCCTTGCGAATCACCCATGGGCATCGCCGCTCATGGAGTCTCGGACGTCGCCGGGCATGGCGACGCTCCAACATCACGACGCCGTGCTCGGATGCTTCCGGGCCGCAGGATTTTCGCTCGAGCTCACCGGTCACGCATACGCGGTCATCGATGCATTCCTCTATGGCTTTGCCCTACAGGAGGCAACACTCCCGGCGACCGGCGGAGATGAGATGTCCGAACTTGCAGCATCGATCGCGGACCAGATGCCAGTGGATGACTTCCCCCGATTTGCGGAGTTCACGATCGAGCACGTGCTCCAGCCCGGCTACGACTTCGGCAACGAGTTCGAGTTCGGCCTCAACCTCATCCTCGATGGCATCGAGCGGGCAGTCCAAGCGGAGCGCTGAAGCCGTTCGTGGATCACCTTTCGATCACGGTTACGCGGGGCCTGAACCGTACGAAGATCCCGCTATGCGTCTGGGCCTTGCTCAGCCAGATGGGAGTTCACGATGTAGGTGAGCGCGTGGTGTGGTTCGGGAGGTAGCTGGACCGTGATGTCATCGCCGGGTCGCACGACGCCTCCCGTGAGCACAATCGCCATCACCCCACCGATGCGGGCGATGCTGCCATCGGCGTTCCGGTGGCGAAGCAGCTTCATGAGCCCATCTTGGAACTCGTCGATTTGCACACACGGGTTGCGGAGACCAGTCAACTCGATTGTCGCCTCAGGACCGATCTGGAGAGTCGTTCCCGTAGGCAGCGAGAGCAGATCGATGTATCGGGTGGTGATGTTCTCGCCAAGCTGGCCAGCAGCGACATCGTGACCATGCTCTCCGACCAACGAGAACAGTTCTTGCTGGATCAGGTGAACTTGGCGCAGGTTCGGCTGGGTGGGGTCCTTTTGGACCAGATACCGATGTTTGACGCGTTCCCCCGAATGGGCGTCGCCTTGGACGCCCACGCCAGCGATGAGTGTGATGGAATCGACGTTGGGTTTGCTGAACGTGTGATCTGGGCTGCAGCTCACCGCCACGACCGATTGCGACATTGTCGACACGTTACTGCACCTGGTTGCGACGCTCACCACGAACCTGAGGTCTTGACCGATGACGAGTTCGCTTCGGCGAAGGCAACCTCTTCGGGTACCTCGTGTTGCGTGAGAGCGGCATGAGAATTCCTATGCTGGGGCGGTGGCAACCTCCCGACCGCAGATGATCGAACACCACGACGGGCACATCGTGGACACACAGTTCGATCCCGTCACGAACTGTGCGGCAATCATGGGTGATGGATGAGATGGTGATCGACGAGGGTTGGCGGCGCCTGAGCGAAGCGGACCGAGCGCGCGAGTATTCACCGAGTTCGTGCATCGACGACATCTCGCCGTTGCTCGAGGCCTACGCCACGAGGAGTTCTGCAGCCCGTGAAGCATGTGCATCAGCTGGGCTTCCCATCGTCGAGATTCGCTACGGTCCGGCGGACGCCCAGACCATTGACCTCGTGACCCCACCCGCTTCCGGCGACCCCACTCCCCTCGTCGTGTTCCTCCATGGCGGCTACTGGCAAGAACTCTCCAAGATGGAGTCCTTCTTTGCAGCGGTCGATTGCGTGAACCACGGCATCGCGTTCGCCGCCATCGACTACACGCTTGCTCCAGCAGCATCCCTCGACGAGATCGTGGCCGAATGTGCCAACGCTCTTGCCGTGCTGGTCTCGGGCGCCGGACGCTACGACATCGATGCCAATCGCATCGTGGTCACCGGTAGTTCGGCCGGCGGGCACCTGGCGGCCATGCTGGGGCTCGGAATCGACGGTTGGCGGCCGGCGGCGGTCGCTCTCGTCTCGGGAATCTTTGCGCTCGAACCACTCATCGGTACCGACATCAATGATGCCGTCGGGCTCGATGTCGAGGCGGCCCATCGCAACAGCCCGATTCTGGCCGAGCTACAAGGGTTCCCCCCAACGCTCATCGCCCACGGCGACGTCGAGACCACGCAGTTCAAGCGACAGAGTGCGGCGATGGCGACGGCGCTCCGAGCAGCTGGCGTCGAGGTGGACGAACTCGAAGCATCTGCACGAAACCACTTTGACTTGGTCTTCGACCTGTGCGATCACAACACTGAACTTGGTCGGCGCGTATTGAACCTCGTTCGACAGACCGACCAACTCGAATCACCGAGGTAGACCCACGTGCCAGCGTACAAGCCCGTCCGACCCCAGATCGTCGACCCCGATGGGGTGGATGGATCGCCGCACGCTCGCCCGATGCCCATCACGACCGATGAGTCACGAGCGGCGACCACGGCTGAAACGGGCGGCAAACCAATGGTTGACTTCGATGGTACGTCGAACCCCTACATCGACTACCAGAGCATCGATCTTCTGCTCTCGCTACAGCACCCGCGCAGTGATGGGTACGACGAGATGTGCTTCTTCGTGATGGGACAGGTGAAAGAGCTTCTTTTCCGTGGCGTACATCACGAGATCGTCAACGCCAAGCACCAACTCGACGAAGACGAGGTGGGCAATGCACTCGAAATTCTTGACCGGGCAGTCGCATTCATCGACTACATCACCGAGTCCTGGAACGTGTTGTCCACGATCACGACCGAGGGTTTCAACGAATTTCGCGACTCACTGGGAACAGCTTCGGGCCAACTGTCGTTCATGTACCGCCACGTGGAGTTCGCGTTGGGCAACAAGGACCGGCGGCTCGCCGACGCTCACCGCAACGTCCCTCATGTGTGGCCAGCGCTGAAGCTGGCGCTGGAGTCGCCGAGCATGTACGACAGCGCTATCGCACTTCTGGCGCGCCGCGGGCTGCCGGTGGACGCGCATGCCCTCGACCGTGATTGGTCCGAGACATACAGCCCGAACAATTCTGTCGAGGCTGCGTGGCGCGTGGTCTACGCGGACCCTGGTACACACAATGACTTGTACCAACTGGGTGAGAAGCTCACCGCACTTGACCAGCAGTTCTCGCTCTATCGCTGGCGCCATTTCATTTCAGTGGAGCGGATCATCGGCTACAAACCAGGCACCGGCGGTTCATCGGGTGTGGCCTGGCTCGAGGCCGTGACCCGCCATCGCTTCTTTCCCGAACTGTGGGCACTTCGCACCTGAGGGCGGGTCATCCTCGATGACCCGCTCGGGATCACGTCCGAGCAGCTGCATGTTCGAAGTGCGCTACGAGATCCGCCGCATCGGGTCCGACGCCGTCGATGAAGCTCGACTTTCGTCGGCGCATGAATGGGAGACCCAGCACATACAAGCCTGGTACCGAGAGAACGCCGCCATCGTGGATCAATCGACCTCGGGCGTCGAGCAGCGATTCGTCGAGCCAGGGGTAGACCGGGCGAAAGCCGGTCGCCCACACGATCGTGCCGACGGAACGAAGGTCCATATCCAGTGCCGGTCGACCCACAGAGGTGGGCTCAGGTCGTTCCGCCGGACCGAGTTCGGCGTCGAGACCGTGGTCGTCCACGTATTCGTCGAGCCGGTCGAGCAACCGCTGCTGCTTGAGATCGGCCGATGTGCACATGTTTGCGAAGGAACCGGAGAACTGGGCGCGATGCCCGCTTCGACCAGCGAGACGACCCACGAGTTGCACTCCAGCGGCGGTGACCGTATCGAGGCCCAACGTGCGGCGTTCCGGTGATCCGATGAGTTGGAGCGAAGGCAGGCGGCGGGCCCGAACGATGTCCTCGACCTCGTCATACCGCTCGTCGAGTTGGCCGATCGTGTCCATCCACCAGTGGATGTCCATGCCCCGGTACATACGAGGGAGCCGCACGTGGTCACCGACGGCGAGGGTCACCTCTCGACCGGCACGAGCCAACTCGTCGGCGATCTGGAGGCCCGACGCAGAGGCTCCGACGACCAACACCGATCCCTCGTTGATCTGGCCAGGGTTTCGATAGTCGATCGGAGTGAGCTGAGCGATGCGATCGGGCATTTCGGTCGAGAGCGCCGGGACGTGCGGGTTGCTACAGGCCCCGGTGGCCATCACGACCGCTCGGGCATGCCACGGACCGTCCGTCGTCTCTACGAGGTGCCGACCACCGGACGTCACGATCCTCGTCACTGCCACGCCCGTCCGCACCGGCGCATCGAAGGAGCGGCGATAGGTGTCGAGATGGGCGGCGACCTCTCGAGCCGTCATGTAGCCATCGGGATCGTCGCCCTGATAGGAGAAGCCGGGGAGCCGGCTCATCCAGTTGGGGGTGAGCAGCCGGAGTGAGTCCCATCGCTCGTTCGTCCACGAGTTGGCCACCTCCGCACGTTCGAGGACGACGTGGTCGATCGACCGGTCGGTCAAACAGCGACTCATGGCCAAGCCGGCCTGGCCGCCGCCGATCACGACGACCTCGGTGCTGCGTGCTCCGTTCATGAGACCCTCTCCCCTGCTCGCTGACCGTCTCAGACCACCTCGACGACGACGCTGGTCGGGTTCGTGACCACGTCGATGACAGCCGAGCGCTTCTGTGACTGGGCGACGAGGGCCTGGATCTCCTCACGGGAGGCGTCCGCGTCGAT
>CAJQNJ010000029.1 GCA_905479685.1 uncultured Acidimicrobiales bacterium | reverse complement strand
GCTCGCGTCGTACTGCACCGGGGATACCTTCGGCAGGCCGCCCCCGTCTGCATACGCTTCAATCGCAGCGAGCAACTCGGTCGTCAACACCTCGATGTCGTCGAAGTTGTTGCTCGGCGAGTTGGCGAGCGTCGGGAAGGTGCTGCCCGGGTGACAAGTGGAGCAATCCGCAACCTTCGGAAGGAAGGTGTGCTTCTTTTCCTGGGTGATGTCCGCGTTCATGTGGCACCCGACGCAATCGACGAGTCCCATCGCGCCGTTCAGTTGGGTGTGCACGCCCCAGGGATTCTCCCCGCGGTACGTCGCTCCTTCATACTGGTATCCACCCCGCACATCGCCGCCGAAGAACGTCGCCCCGGCCGCATAGTAGTGGATGTTGATGAAGTCGTAGGAGTCGTAGAGTGGGTCGTTCGCGCCGTTTGACGTCGCGTCGTCCACATCGTCACCAGAGGAACGGCCCTGGTGGCACGCCATGCAGATGTTGCTGCTGTTGTTGAACGTGGCCGTCTCGCCGGACGGGAACACGACCGGCTCGAGCGCGGGGTTCGTGGCCAGATCGTCCCACCGTGTCTCCGCGTTGGCGAAGAGGTTGAACTGGTTGTGGCAGGACGTGCAGCCCACGGCCGACAGGGGCAGCTGTGAGGTGGTCATCTGACCCATGGCGAACTCACCAAAGCCGTTGGTGTTGTGGCACTTCGTGCACGACGCCGAGACCATGAGGTCCTCATCCCAGTGACGGAAGACCTCGGAGCCCGTGTCGCCGTGGCCGCTGATCTGCCACTGCTGGGTCTTCGAAGCCGTGGCGATGGCCGACCCATCGAGGGTCAAGTCACCGCGACCGATGACCGCGACCGACGGCGTTCCACCGAGGTCGTCGATCGAGTCGTAGAGGATCTGCTGGATATAGCTACCGTTATGGACAAACCCGTTCGGGTCCTTCTCGGCGACCTGATAGTTGTAGGCGGCCGACAGAAGCTTCGCGTCGAAATCTCGGTAGCTGTTGCTGCGCGTGCAAGGCTCCCCATTGTCATTGCACCAGGCGCCGTCGTAGACGATCGGCCCGCAGTCACGTTCGGGGGTGGGGGGCTCGGCGCTCGGGTCCGCCGGGACGATGCACACGTCGTCCGCGTAGGCCTGGATCGCAGCGTAGAGCTCAGGCTGCAGTGCCTGAATGTTGGTGTAGCTCTGACTCGGTGTACCGCCGAGTGTCTGGAAGCTGTTGCCGCCGTGGCAGGACTGGCAGGTGGCCAGATCCGGGATCCACGTGTGATTCTCGCCGTTCTCGGCGTTGGTCATGTGGCAGCCCTCACAGGTCGAGAAATCGTCCGGGTGAGAGGGGAAGGTATCCCGGGGGATGTACTCCTCGTCGTACTCATACCCCGCGTTCGACTCGGTCCCGAACAACGTGGCAGCCGCGGCGTAGTAGTGGATGTTGAGGAAGCTGTAGGGCCCCTCACCGGAGTCGAAGTCGATTCTGTTCTGCACATCCTGGCCGGACTCACGGCCCTGGTGGCAGACCAAGCACATATTGCTGCTGCCAAAGAGGGAGAGGTTCGGAATCGGGTTGCCCATTAGATCACACTCAGCAAGATCGGCCTCGCACTCGGCCACGTCGACCGGGAACTGCACGGGCTCGAGCGCGCCGAAGGTCGGGTTGTAGTAGCTCGAGGGGGAACCCGTGTGGCAGGCCGCGCACTCGAGACCAAGGGAAGGTGGATTCGCTTCGGTAACTACAGCGTCCACCGCGAAGTCGAGGAAACCCGCTGCCGAGTGGCACTGGGCGCAACTGGTCGAGACGGGGCCTGGATCAAAACGGCGCCAGGGGGTGGCCGTCATGTCACCGTGCCCGCTCGACGCCCACTGCACGTAGATCTCAGCGGCCGGTCCAGCGGCCAGGGTGTAGCCTGCGGACTCTTCGCCCGTATCCGAAGGGGCGGGAGCGCCGCCCGCGCCGCCCGCGCCGCCCGCGCCAGAGGCAATCGCTCTGAACTTCAGCACCGTGGTGTCGGTGAGGGTGATCGGCCCGCTGTACTCTGGCGAGCCCGGCTCCGGATCCGTCAGGTCAGTCGTGTAGTAGATGGTCGCGCCCATGCTGTCGGGTCCGCTGGCGATCAGCTCGACGCTGACGCTCGGATCGAACGTCGTCCCGTCGCCGGGTTGCGCGTTGACGCACAGGTCTTCCGTGCAAGCTGGAATGCTCCCGCCGCCGCCGCCATCACCGCCGCCGCCGGCTGTGCCGCCGCCGCCCGCTTCACCGCCGCCGCCGCCGTCACCGCCGTCACCGCCGCTTCCAGCGCCGCCGCTTCCAGCGCCGCCGTTATCGTCGGTTCCGCAACCAGTCGCTGCCACTGCAACGGCCAAAATCGCGGCAAAAACAAACCGCGTAACCAAAGACTTATTCATCTTCATGGCTTTATCCCTATCTCCAACCCGCCTGGACCTGCCGAGTGTGTACATTTCGCTAAAAAAATCAAAGGATTGTCGTTGAAAAACACTTTCAACAACACATCCCGGTGTGCGCGCTCCGACGTGCGCAAAATCTGCGCGCCTAAGCGGATTATTCGCCTGAGTGTTGCTTCGCTACTGGGGATCACTTGCAAACCCTCTGCCCACGCTCGTGCCTTGCAAGTGCGGTACCAACTCAGCGCGCTGGTTACGCGACGGTCGCGCGGACGTCCGCAGACGCGCCGAGTGCATCGACGCACGCGCGATCGATCAAGCTGCGCATCGTGTACATCTGCTCAGCGCCGAGGCCTTGCCCGATCAGCGTGGCTCCGTAGACGAAACCGAACAGCGCGACCGCCGCAGGCGCGACCAAGAGGGACCAAGGCGACTCACCGAGCGTGTACTGAACCATGCCGTACGAGAGCCCGCCGAGCGCGATGATCGCCAGCAAAATGTAAACCGCCATGAACATCGTCCACACGTTTGGGTGCGGTGAAAACCGGCCACGGATCACCGAACCGTCGGGCTCAT
>CAJQNJ010000028.1 GCA_905479685.1 uncultured Acidimicrobiales bacterium | reverse complement strand
CGAAGCGCTGGAGGAGAATTGGCGGGCGCTGTACCCAGTGGCACGGACCGACTTCTACCGGTTTCTGCAGGGGTGGAGCCCCGGTCACTGGAAGCTCCATCGCTACAGCGAGCGTCTTGCCCGTGAGGTCTTGGACGCGCTGCAATCACCGGACTCACTGGAATCACCGGAGGTCCGGTGAAGCTCTCCACGTCGGATCTGCGCCAGCTCGCAGAGCTTGCGATCGGGGCCGCCACCGAGGCCGGGCAGATGATCGCCGAGTCACGGCCACGCGCGATCCAGCACAAGACCGGCGGCGCAACCCTCGCCTCCCAGGTGGTGACCGAGATCGATCGGCGGAGTGAGGCCATCATCCTCGGCATTCTCGACCCCACCCTCGAGCGCTTCGAGCTTGGCCTGCTGACCGAGGAACAAGACGACGACGGCGGTCGCCTGACCGCCGACCACTTCTGGAGCATCGATCCGCTTGACGGCACCCTGCCCTTCATCGAGGGGTCACCAGGCCATGCCGTGTCGATCGCCCTGGTCGGGCGGGACGGGACCCCGTGGATCGGTGTGATCTACGACCCCGTCGAAGCGACGGTGTCGCACGCGATCCGAGGGGTCGGGGCGTTTCGTGATGGTCGCCCATGGCCGACCGGACCGCAGCCCGGGGGAGAGGTGCTCTCGGTGTTCGCCGACCGCAGCTTCCTCACGAGAGATGACCTCGACGTCGTCATCGACGCGCTGGACCAGATCGCACGAGACCTGGGCCTGGCCGGCGTGCAGCTCCACACCACCCGTGGTGCGGTGATGAACGCGTGCGGTGTGTTGGCGAATCCACCGGCGTGCTACTTCAAGTACCCGGTCCCAACGGGCGGCGGCAGCCTGTGGGACTTTGCCGCCACGGCCTGCCTGTTCCACGAAGTCGGTGCCGTCGCCACCGACATGCAAGGCGGCCCGCTCGACTTGAACCGAGCGGATTCCAGCTTCATGAACCATCGAGGAGTACTGTTTGCCACCGACGAAGACCTGGCAGCAAGGATCCAGGCGACCGGAGGTGACGATGGCTTCGTTCGAAGCTGAGCTCGGCGAGATCCATCCCGAAACTCGCACCGAATGGCGCTCCTGGCTCGAGCAGAACCACTCGACCCTCGGCGGCGTGTGGGTGATCTACCACCGAGCGTCGACGGGGAACCGCCAGCTGAGTTGGGAAGAGGCAGTGCGAGAGGCGCTCTGTTTCGGTTGGATCGACAGCAAGGTGAAGCCGATCGACGACGACCGCTACAAGCAGATCTTCACACCGCGGAAACCAAAGAGCGTATGGTCGAAGATCAACAAGCAGCACATCGCCGAGCTCACCGAGTTGGGGCTCATGTCCGACGCTGGACTTCGAGCGGTCGACGTCGCAAAGAAGAACGGTGCTTGGACGTTTCTCGAGCCACTCGACGCGCTCATCGTTCCGGCGGATCTGGAGTCGGCCCTGCAAGGGTCCGACAGCGCACGCGACGCGTACGAAGCGCTCTCGAACTCAGCCAAGCGGGCGGTGCTCTACCCGTTGTATTCGGCCAACCGAGAAGAGACGCGGGCGAAGCGCCTGGCCGACGCGCTTGGCGTGCTCGAGAGCGGCGAGTAGCTCGGGCGAGGAGACGGCAACTGCATCGTGGGCGTGGAGGCCGATCAGATCTTCGCGGCTTCGCTCGACGTCGTTGATGAGACCCGGATCAGCTGGCTGAGGGGTATGAACCGGTATCAGAGCCAGGAATGTGTGTCGGCCCGATGTGGGTCGCAGGTGGCGCCCGGAGCATGATCGTGAGGTGTCCCACACATTGATCAGCGATCCTGCAAGCGAAGTAGCAATCCAAGCTGGCGCCATCGTCTCCAAGGTGGTTCACCGAGGCGATGGGCTCGAGGTGACCGTCTTCGGCTTCGATACTGGCGAGCAACTCACCGAGCATCAGGTCGCCCGCTCAGCCGTGGTCCAGGTCGTGTCGGGTTTGCTCCGTTTCACCGTCGATGGTGAGCAGTTGGATCTTGGCCCTGGTTGCTGGCTGCACATGGCACCGCAGGCACCCCACGCGCTCGTGGCTGCGGAGCCGACGGTGATGCTGCTGACGTTGATCGGCTCGTGACCAATAGCGGCCAGCGCTGTGCGTGCTCGATGAGTTCGAATCCGAGTACCACCTGAGGGTTATCGCATGGGACGTCCGCAAGTCAGGACCCCGCGTCCGTTGTTGGCGATTGGCGCCAGGCTTCGATCAAGGGTTCGAGCAATTGCTGCAGGGTTGGCTCGCCGATCTCACTGACGGTGTACCGGGCCTGGCGGATCGGGTGCCCGACATCGATCAGGTGGCCAAGGTCGATCGGTGTGCCGATCACGACGACGTCGCAGTCGATGGCCCGGACTGTCTCGCTCAATTCGGCAAGCTGTTCGTCTCCATAACCCATCGCCGGAAGCACGGCTCCGATGTGTGGATAGCGCTGGTAGGTCTCGGCGATAGAGCCGACGGCGAAGGGCCGGGGGTCGATCATCGTGTCGGCCCCGGCCTGTTTCGCTGCGACGGCGCCTGCGCCGAACGCCAAACCACCATGGGTGATCGTCGGCCCATCCTCGATGACCAGAACCCGACGGCCGGCAAGATCCGGCCCCGGATCGAGGGTCACCGGCGAGGCGGCTTGGATCGTGACCACGTCTGGGTTGACTCGGCGGGCTTCCTCCAACAAGGCGCTGATCGACTCGGGAGTGGCCGAATCGACCTTGTTCACGAGGATCACATCGGCCATCGTCAGGTTTGTCTCGCCGGGGTGATAGAGCAGCCCGTCGTGGGGACGCAGAGCATCGACCACGCAGATCGTGATCGTCGGCTCGATGAAGGACGTGTCGTTATTGCCGCCGTCCCAAACGAGCACATCGGCCTCTGCGGCCGCGGCCTCGACGATCGCGGCATAGTCGACGCCCGCGAACATCAGGAGTCCCTGGCGTACGGGCGCTTCGTACTCCTCGCGCTCTTCGACCGTGGGTGAGGTCGCGTCGATGTCGGCCAAGGTGGCGAACCTCTGGACCCGCATGGCCGACAGATGACCATAGGGCATCGGATGACGAATGAGAGCGACGCGTAAACCGGCGTCGGTCAGGATCTGTCCGACTCGCCGAGTTGTCGGTGACTTGCCTGCACCGGTCCGAGTCGCCACCACCGCCACCACGGGACACGGACTCGGCAGCATCGAGGCCCGCGGCGACAAGAGCCGGAAGCTGGCGCCGGCGGCCAACGCCTTGGAAGCGAGGTGCATCACATAGTTGTGGGAGACGTCGGAGTAGGCGAAGACCACCTCGTCGACGAGTTCGGTGGTGATGATGTCGACGAGTTCGTCCTCGGGCCTGATCGGAATTCCATCGGGGTAGTGAGGGCCGGCGAGCTCGGGGGGATAGCGACGATCGTCGATGCCGGGAATCTGGGTCGCGGTGAAGGCGACAACGGTGGTCGACGGGTCCGAACGGAACACCGTGTTGAAGTTGTGAAAGTCGCGCCCGCCTGCGCCGGCGATCACTATACGAGTCATCGTTGTGGCCGATCGATGTAGGAATCCATGAATCCGAGGATGCCAGATCCCGGCTTACCCGAGTGACTCGGCGCTGCTGACGAGCGAACCTCGCCGAGTCAGGTCGATCCCTCTACCATCGACGCTATGACCGAGTCGCCAGTTGTCAGCGAGACCGTGCTGCTCGAAGGCCACATCGTCGATACCAGCCGCCTGCCCAAGATCCTCGACGTCATCGTGGAATCCGGCGCCGAGTACGAGATGGTCGAGCTCGAGATCGGCCACACGAACGACGACCCGAGTCGCGCGGTGATACGGCTTTCGACATCGAGCGCAGGGGCAATGGAAGCGCTACTGGAACGACTTCAGATCCATGGGGTCAACCGGCTCGACGACGCGGACATCACGACCGCCAAGTCCGAGGCCGACGGGGTGCTTCCTGCCGGTTTCTATTCGACGACGAACCTGCGCAGCGAAGTTCGCATCGCCGGCGTTTGGGTTCCGGTCCAAGATCCAGAGATGGACTGCGCGATCGTGGTGACAGCCGACGGCGCCCGCACCACGCCCATGCACAGGGTTCGCCGCGGCGATCGGGTCATCGTCGGGCGCCGGGGTGTTCGGGTGCACCCCTTGGCGCCCGCGGCGCCGGGCAGCGCGTTCGCGTTCATGGCCTCCGACGTCTCGTCGGAGAAGCCGAGCGCGCTCCTCGTTGACAAGGTCGCCGAGCAGATCAGAACTGCGCACCGCGATGGCCAGAAGGTTCTCGCGGTCTGTGGACCAGCCGTTGTGCACACCGGCGGTTCAGGGCCACTGGCGCAGTTGGTGCAGGCCGGTTGGATCGACGTGCTCTTTGCCGGCAACGGGTTTGCCACCCACGACATCGAGTCAAATGTTCTCGGGACCAGCCTCGGTGTCTCGGTGAGCGGTGGGGGACCAACTGAGGGCGGGCACAGCAATCACCTCCGGGTGATCAATGAGGTTCGAAGGCATGGTTCGATTGCCGAGGCGGTCGACGGCGGGTATGTCGGTGGCGGCGTCATGTACGAATGCGTGAAGAAGAACGTGCCCTTTGTTCTCGGCGGCTCGATCCGCGACGACGGTCCGCTTCCCGACACCATGACCGACGTCGTCGCCGCGGCCGATGCGATGCGAGCGCTCGTCCCCGATGTGGGTGTTGCGTTGATGCTGGCGACAACACTGCATGCGATCGCGACCGGCAACGTGTTGCCCGCGGGCGTCGCCACGTTCTGCGTGGACATCAATCCGGCGGTCGCGACCAAGCTCGCCGATCGTGGCAGCCATCAGGCGATCGGCATTGTGACCGACGTCGGCCCCTTCATCAAGGATCTCCTCGACGCTCTCGCCGGCTGACTCAGGTGCGGGACTGCGGATTTCTGTGTGAAACGGTCGGTGATCTGACGTTCGGTCCGCGAATTGATGCTGTGGTCCCGGAAGGATCATGAACAGGTATGACACCGCCTAGCCGACCAGGCGTAGGGGCTTGCGTGATGCCAGCGCGGCGGTTGGACAGATTTACCAGCGGCCAACCCCAGCGGCAGCCCGATACCAACCGTCATGACATTGAATCGCCGCGATGATCTTGAGCCGTATGTACGCATCCTGAGAAGGATTCGACGTTCTGAGACAGGGGCGAAGGTCCCCGAGAGTGATGAAGACTCCAAGACCTCTTGCTTCGGGTAGTTCAAGTTCAATTTTCGACCACCCAACATTGCTCACGAATATTGAAACGCGGACGGGGGCGTTGACCAGGGCAGACACCACGATCTTGAAGTGCGACCGAGGAACCGATCGCCCACTTGATGACCTGCTGTGGCGGCCGGTCGCGCGTACTGTCGGTGTGTAGCCGCAAGTTCTGATCACGGCGGCGCGAGAGAGGATCACGCGATGGCTGAACCCACGAAGATGAAGCGCAAGGCCTACGAAAAGGAGTTGGCGCGGCTCGAGATCGAGTTGGTCAAGCTTCAGCAGTGGATCAAGGCAGAGGGCCTGCGCGTTGTCGTCGTGTTCGAGGGCCGCGACTCGGCCGGCAAGGGTGGCGCGATAAAACGCATCACGCGTCGGCTGAGCCCTCGTGTCGTGCGGGTCGTGGCGCTGCCCACGCCGACCGATCGGGAGAAGTCGCAGTATTACCTGCAGCGATACGTCCCGCACCTGCCGGCGGCTGGTGAGATGGTCCTGTTCGACCGGAGTTGGTACAACCGGCTCGGTGTCGAGCGGGTGATGGGTTTCTGTACCGATAAGCAGTACGAGCAGTTTCTGGAGCAGTGCCCACCCTTCGAGTTGAGTCTCGTCGACGACGGGATCATCCTGGTCAAGTTTTGGATGCATATCACCGACGAAACGCAGGAGAAGCGGTTTCGTGCCCGCGCGACCGACCCGCGCAAGCAGTGGAAGCTGAGTCCGATGGACGTGGCCTCCTGGAACAAGTGGGTCGACTACTCCAAGGCCCGTGATGCGATGTTTGCCGCAACCAACACCGAGCATGCGCCGTGGTCGATCGTCGACGCCAACATCAAGCGCAACGCCCGGTTGAACGTGATCCGGCACTTGTTGAGACAGATCGACTACGAGGGGATCGAGCGCGACGTGATCGAGTTCCCCGACCGCCCCGACCAAGGCGACTACTTGCCGCCGGCACTGGACGAGTCCGACATCATCCCCGACCACTACGGTTGATCTCATGTCGGCCGCTGCGCCGTGATCGATTCGTCGCGTCCGTCACGGACGAACTCGAGCGTCAGTACACCGGTGACGAATCTGCTTCTTGTGACAATTGCTTTCGACCAATGTGCCTACATCGAAGCACATGTCTGAGGTCGGGATTCGTGCTCTGAAACAAAATGTGTCGGCGGTTGTGGTTGAGGCGGCCGCGGGTGCTCTCGTCAGACGGTGAAGCGAGCTGCCGGATATCTGTGTGGCGTGTCAGGCGTAACGTGCAAGGTGGGCGACCCAGACGCGGGGATCTCTGCCACCATGTTCATCAAGGTGCGGCCGGTGGGTTTCCCGGGGAACACGAGGATCGGCCGCTGCTGGTAGAGCTCACGGAAGCCGGGCAGGTCGATGAGCGGCTCGTCTCGCAGGATCCGTTGTGCCAACGCGAGGCGCTCGTGGGTGTGACCGTACGAACCGCCACCGCTCGATGCGTTCATTTCGAACGTCCGAGGCGTGTTTGGGATCACACTGTGGTTCGTGTGCGCGAGCGCAGCGTCGTCGCCAGCCTCGCTCACGGCGGTCTCTGTTTGCCAGCTCTCGACACTCACAGCTCGAGAGCGATCGGCAATCATGTAGTTCATTGCCTGGCCGAACCGGGCGCCGCCAGCAATTATTGTCGTCATCACTGGGATTCACCACCAGATAGAGGATTCTAGCTAACATTTTGTGTGCGTCTTAGCGAGCATTCGACGGTCACGCCGGTAGGAGGCACCCTCGTCAAGAGGATGCCCTATTTGCCTGCCCTGGACGGATTACGGGCGATCGCAGTGGGGTTCGTTCTGCTCTACCACGGCAGGGATGCCGTCGACCTGCCAGCCGTTCTGCGTCCGAGTGGCGGTTTCTTGGGCGTGGAGATGTTCTTCGTGATCTCCGGTTTCTTGATCACGTCGTTGTTGGTTCACGAACAAGAGAGAAGCGGGTCGATCGACATACCAGCGTTCTGGCTACGTCGGGCTCGACGTCTGCTACCGGCCCTCTATGGATTCCTGCTCGGTGCGATCGCGATGGCGGCGCTGTTCGCACCGGATGCGATGGCCAAGATTCGCTCCGAGATCTTGGGAGCGTTGTTGTACGTCAGCAACTGGTTGCTGATCTTTCGCGACGAGAGCTATTTCGAAAGCTCGGCCAGGCCCTCGTTCCTCAGGCACCTCTGGTCGTTGGCAATCGAGGAGCAGTTCTATATTCTCTGGCCACTGTTCGTGTTGGCTGGGCTGCGCTTGTTCAGCCGAAAACAGATGGCGTGGTTGACCCTTGTCGGGGTCATCATGTCGACGGTCGTCATGTGGATTCTCTTCGAGCGGGTCGAGCCATTCGGCGACGTCACATCGGTCTATTTCCGCACCGACAGTCGTGCGGCCGGGTTGCTGGTCGGGTCAGCCGCTGCGTTCGTATGGCGACCCTGGTCTTCGGTGCTCGAGAAGCCTGACGAATTCTCGGCCCCACGCGTTCTCTGGATCGACATCGCCGGTGCCGTCGCGCTCGCATTCGTGATCGGAACCCAGTACTGGTTCACCGATGATCTCGTCGAGTGGGGCAAGTACGAGGTCTTGTTCCGCGGAGGGTTCTTGCTTACTTCAGTGCCGACTCTCGTAGTCATTTCAGCGGTGGCTATTCCCCGATCGCAGCTCGGCGCAATTTTGGGGTGGCGACCATTTGTGTGGATCGGCGCCCGATCCTACGGCATCTACCTTTGGCATTGGCCGGTGTTCCAGATGACCCGCCCCGGGCTCGACGTGGAGAACGCTGGATGGGAGACCTTCGTTGTGCGCTTGGCCATCACTGTGGCCTTGGCGGAGCTCAGCTATACCTTGCTTGAACAGTCGGTCAGGGAGGGTCGATTCACCGCCAAGCTCGGCCGGCACGTTTCTGATCCCCGAAAAGCAATGGGGTGGGGCGGAATCGCCCTGGTCGGTCTGGCTCTAGCCGCTCTCTTCTTGCCAATAACCAACCGTCAATCACCCGATCAGCTTGCCGGCTTCGTTCAGCTGACCGAAGCTCACCTTGATGGCCGTGATCAGGGGTTGGCTAGGAATGCTGTGGAGCCAGCTTCCACCGGCGATGCTCGGACGGCGCCCGTCAACTCGGTTGCGGACCCGATATCGGAGTCGATCGGCCCGCCATCGGCCATGGCCCTGGCATCGGTCCAAGGACCCACAAACCTCCCAACCCCAGGGGCGAGGTCTGGCAACGTTGTTGTCGTTGGCGACTCCGTGGCCATCGGCGCGAGCAGCGAACTGTCCAAGATCGGCGACCAGGTCGTTGTCGACGCTGAGGTTGGTCGTCAGTGGTGGCACGCTCCCCAGTACATCGACCAGCTGGATACGGACCATTCCGACGCCGACTACGTCGTAGTGCACCTCGGCAACAACGGGTCGCTCAATACCCAGATGTTCGATGACCTGATGCGATCAATTGGCGAAGGACCTCGCGTCATCTTTGCCACGGTCAGCGTCCCTCGGAGCTGGGAATCGACTGTCAACGCCGCCATCCGGGAGGGCGTCAACCGCTGGTCACAACAGGCCCTTCTTGCAGACTGGAACAGAGTTGCAGAAGGTCATCCTGAGTTCTTCGCTAGCGATGGGGTTCATCTCAATCGCCCAGGTCAGAGGGCCCTCCGAGATCTACTCATCTCGGTGATGGGTGCGTAGTCGACGGTCTCTGGGACCGGTTGTTCTGTCTGTGTAGGCCGCTGAGTTGGTGGGCTAGGACGATGGTCAACAGTCACGTCCGAGTTTCGGGCACCCACAGGGCAGGGGACCTGCTCCCAACGCTATTGTTGACCGGCGAGCGCAACGAACAGATTGCAGGCGTGTGCCGGCTCGACCAGCAGCGCGCTCTCCCCACTAAGTCGTGTTCCGCGGGTCGGTGACGGCACTCCATTCTCAACCATCAATGCCGCGGCCCTATCCAAGTGCTCGGCACGGAAGAGAAGCTGGAATAGGCCTGGGCCGTTGGTACTCAGAGCGTTCGCCGTCGGACCGGCGCCCCTGGGTTCGGCCACGGCTATGCCCACATCACCGAGGTAGAACACGCTCATCATTGACATGATGACAGTACCCATCTCCGGCTCAGGGGCTGGCAGGCCCAGTAGTTGTTCGAACATCTCCAGCTCTCGGTCGATCGACTCCACAGCAAGGTACGTTCGCTCGAGGACAGTGGCGGTATTCGGATGGGGGGTAGCGTCACCAACGAAAGTCGGTCGTTCAGCTGTGTGATTCTGCTCGATAAGGCGAACGGGAATGGTGGAGTCCACTACAGCCGTACGCCTTGGCCGCGAGCCTCCGCGGGTGTCGATGCGATCGTCGACGAGATTCGATACCCGGAAGCCATTCGACTTCAGTCGGGCTACGTCAGCGTCGAGATCGTCACTCCTGAAGACGATTGTGTGGATTCCTTCGGCTTCACTGAATTCACGCCCTGACGCAGCCTGCCTTTGCTCCCGCGGAGAATTCTCCATTGCCCGGAACTCGATATAGAAGTCGCCAAACACGACGTACGCGGGCTGATGGCCTGCATCCTCTGCGTCCTCGCCATTCGTGACTGTGAAGCCGAGATTCCGGTAGGTGTCGACGGCCTGAGCTACCTCCGCAACGCCGATGACGAGGTGGTCAACAGCCGTCAACACGTGGCAATGCCGAAGCGGAGTAGTCGCTCAGGTTCCATCTCATTGCGTGCGGGCGTCGTCATTGCCGGTCCGTCGAGACGCCGATTCGGCTGGCAACTGCCGCGAGATCGGAGCCCGACAGATTTGTTTCTGCGACGCCCCAGAACAGTTCGAAGATCTCGGGTGGGGCGCCCATCTTCATGCCTCCGAGCATCGAGACTCGTTCCTCGGGGTTCATCGCCGGCAGCATCGAGCGCAGGAATACGCACATCTCCGGTGGCGGGACCGAGGTGCGGATCGTCCTCGTGATCGCCATCAACTCGTCGTTGGTTGCGGCGGCCTGCAGCCGCGGCATGACCTGCCGCTCCTCGACGTTCATGTGAGCGAGGTAAGCCGTCGTGAACTCCGCCAGACGATCGTATACATCGGGGGCAGACGTGGTGTCGAGCGTGGCCACCATCGTTCGCAATTGGGCAAGCTCATGCTCGATGTCGTCGTGCCCGGCCTCAACGGTTGCTGCGATGTCGTTCGCGTGCTGCGCTATCAATGAGGCGAGTGCCGGGCCGTCCTCGTGAGCGTGATGGGTGACGAGCATCATGTCGAGATCGGCGAACAACTGCTGGAACGAGTTGACAGCGTCGGCATCGTCGGCGTTGAGGGACCCAGCGCACTGCACGACTTCGAAGAGTGCACGGCGCAGTCCTTTGTGGACCTCCCGGTAGAGGTCCACAGGGGGTGCCGATGTCGTGCTCGGTGCGTTGGAGGTCGAGGTGCTCTCGGTCATGATGGTTCCTTGTCGTGGCGTTGAGAGTCACCCTATATCTGGGTACATGATCGTGTCCCCTAGACAACTGTGCCTGGCTGCGAGCATCACATCGGGCCCTCGACCCAGAACGATCGCTGCCATACCGGCCGTATCACCCACACGACCGGGTCGAACCACTGACCCCGGGCGACATCTACCGATGCGAAGTCGAGTTGGTATCGACCTGCATCGTCGTGCCTCCCGACTATCGGCTCGGCCTGAACGTTCGTGGGCGTGACTACGAATACACTGGGCTGCTGTCCGAGTTCGGAAAGACCTTCCACTACTCCACACGCGGGACCGGGGGCATGACTCACAACGATCCAGATGATCGACCGGCTGCGGTCTTCGACACACGAATAACGATCCACACGGGTCCTGACCATCCTTCGAGCCTCATCCTGCCGATCATCCCTCCGTCCGACGGACCGGTATAGCGAGTCCGCATGCCTATCGCACGAGTCCGCGGTCTGAACCTGAGGTACGAGATCGTTGGTGATGATGGTCCTATGGCTGTTCTCATAACCGGTGGTCGCCGCGGCTATGCGGAGTTCGGATCCCTGGCGTCTCAGATAGCGGCTGGGGGCTATCGAGTCCTCCTTCACGACCGCCGCAATACCGGCGCATCGGATATCTCGTTTGATGGAGACGAGGTTGAGGAAGCGGTGTGGGCCGATGATCTCTTCGAGTTGTTGAGTCAGCTCGGTTCTATACCTGCCTTCATCGGTGGCGCTTCCTCTGGTGCCCGAACGGCGCTCAATTTCTGCATTCGTCATCCCGAAGCAACCCGGGCGTTGTTGCTGCTGCGAGTGACCGGGGGGGAGTATGCCGCAAGGCGCCTCACCGAGTCGTACTACGCCCAGTTCATCAGGATCGCGCAGGAAGGGGGGTTGGAAGCGATTTGCGCTACTGAGCAGTACCAGGAGCGATTCAAGGAGAATCCAGCAAACCTCGACAAGCTCATGGCCATGGATGTCGATGAGTACATCGATGTGATGTCCACCTGGATGTCGCTGTTCGAAGCGGTCGCTCACTTCCCGGTCATGGGTGTTTCAGAGGAGCGACTCCGAGCCATCAACGTCCCGACAATGATCATTCCGGGAAATGACCTCACTCACTCGTCGACCAGCGCCTACGCGGCTCATCAACACATCAAAGGGAGCGAACTCCACCAACTCCCGGTATCGGATCAGAGCGTGCCTCTCATCCCGTTCACCGAGTGGGGACACCTCGAGCGGGAGATCGCCGAAATCTTCACGGAGTTCATGAGACGCAGCTGAATCGGTTGACCGTTCAGTGAGGGCGCCCGATGCGCGGCCCCTGGCTGTGCCCGAGGAGTAGAGTGGACATTCACCTCAGAGCGAGGCAAGGAATGCATCGAGCGCAGCGTTGACCGCGTCGGGTGCTTCTTGCTGGACCCAGTGACCGATGCCGGGGATGATCGTGCTCCCGCGAAAGTCGGTACACCCGGAACCGGGGTCGGCGAAGCGGTCGACGCCCGGCACCATCGCCCGCACGACGTCGCGCTCGCCGGCGATGAGGCGCGACGGGTCGTCGGGTGGATCGCCCAGCACCGACAGGAACTCGGTATCCCGCGGTGCATCGCCGAGCAGGCTGTTGGCGGGCGCATCGCCGGAGCCGCCGAAGTAGACCCGTTTCAACGCTCCACGGGTGTCGGCAGCGAACTGCGACTCGATGCGGCCGGGCTCCTGGAAGGCGAGCATGTAGAAGAAGCGGTCGGCATAGAGCTGGTCGAAGACATCGATCAGTGACAACGGCGTCGGCGGCGCGTGGGGCACGCTCAGGCCGGCGACAGCCCGCACACGGTCGGGGTGCCGGACCGCCGTGTGCCATGCGATCGGAGCGCCCCAGTCGTGTCCGAACAGGACCACCGGTTCGTCGTCGAGCGCCGCTGCCACCGCGGCAGCATCGCCAGCCAACTCCCGCAACGTGTAGCGCTCGATCTCGGCGGGCGCCGAGCTCCCGCCGTACCCGCGCACATTCATCGCAGCGACCTTGTAGCCCCGCTCGGAGAAGTGGGCCACCTGGTGACGCCAAGAACGGGGCAACTCTGGCCAGCCGTGCACGCAGAGGATCGTCGGACCCTCTCCGGTCACCTCCACCCGAAGTGTGATGTCATCGTTGTCGACCAGCACTTCGTCCATCACGCCATTATGTCGCGACAAGTTTCGTGCGGTTCGCTACGGCGTAGGAACAGGTTTCGGGCGGCTTGGGTTGTCGAGACGCCGGTCGGGTGCGTAGTGGGAGGGGGTGGGCTCTGTCCAAGCACGGCTTTGGGCTGCCGGCGGCGGTGCGTTCTGGTACCGGCTTATTGTGCAGAATCCGAGTGGCGCAACGTTTCGAGGAGTGTTGTGGCGGCGAGTCGACCGAATGCGTTTGCGGCTTTGGGGCCATCACCGGTGACGAGCTTGCGATCGATGTGAACTGCGCCGTTCGATTTCTTGTTGATGATGGTGGCGCCGAGATTGGTGAGTTGTTCACCGAGCCACCAAGGCATGGGACCAGGCAGGTAGCCGATGCGTGGTGTTTGCTTGTCGACAGCATCAGGAAACACCACCATTTCATAGCCTTTGTACAGATACCTGTCGCTTGGCTGCCCAGCTTTTGCTTCTGGGAGGTTCGCAGCGAGCAAGGCACCCGGGCCGTGGCAGAGGGCGAGTGTGTGCAGCCCACGGTTGTGGGCCCAGTTGAGAATCTTCCCGACGTCGACGTTTTCGGGAAGGCCCAACATGGCGCCGTGGCCGCCGGGAATGAAGATTGCGCAGTATGGCGACGTGTCGTTCATCGACGTCTCGACGAAGTCGGTCAAGGTCTGTGGGTGTTCAAATTCGTGCTTCAGGTCGGCGTACAGGCCCATCACGGCCTCGTCTTCTTGTGGCATGGCCCACATCTCGATCTGGACCGGAGCACCGGTCGGCGTGGCGATGTCGATCTCGAACCCTGCGTTGCGTAGGTGCAGCATCGGCACGAGCATTTCGACCGGGTGGTTGCCGGTCGAGAACTTCTTTCCGTTGGCCATGGTCATGGCGTTCTCTTCGGTGCAGATCATCAGGATCTTGGAGTCGCCTTGGTAGGCGTCGGCGTAGGTGTGGCCGTCGTAGTCCGTCGTTTTTTGAACGGAGAGCTTCATCGCGAGTGTCGATGGACGGTAGGTGCCGTCCTCTTCGAGCTGTGGCGAGATCGGAGTACGCATGGAATTTCCTTCAGGCTTGGGGCGGCTCCGGTCGTCGAAGCCGCTTCGTACCGTTACAGTATCGGGGAAGTAGTAGTATCTTCTACGGTACTATTGAAGAGAGTTGGGTAGATATGGTGAACCACACGTCGACAGCGATTACCGTCGAAGCGCTAGCGGAGTTCACCGGAATGGTCGGGGGTCGATGGAAGATCGGCATCCTCTACAGCCTTGGTTGCGACGGCAAAGCCCGTTTCAACGAACTCGCCGAGAGGATGAGCCCGGTGACTCCGACGACGCTGACCCGCCAGCTACGCGAGCTCGAACGCGACGGTCTCGTGACCAGAACGCAGTTCAACGAGATACCGCCGCGTGTTGAGTACGACATCACCGACACCGCACACACCCTCATCCCGGTCCTCGAGCACATCGCATCCTGGACAACATCGCACGGCCAGAACCTCGCAACAGCGACTCAGGGTTGACGCCCAACGCCTCCAGGATTGGCTGCCACGGCGCTGCCAAACGGCCACGGGAGCCCCGGCCACCTGTTCAACGGATGGCGATGGCCACCTTGCCGTTGGGACCACCGGACTGCGCGTAACGGTAAGCCTCAGCGACGTCATCGAGCGGGTACGTGCTGTCGAGCACCGGGTTGACAACCCCGCCGCTGATCAGGGCCGCGATCTCGGAGAGCTGTTCACCGTTTGGTTGCATGAAGAAGGGATGGAAAGCGATATTGCGTTCAGCTGCGAGCCCTTCGGGAGCTTCTCCCTTGATCGAGACGATCGTTCCCCCTGGCTTCACAACGTCGAACGAGCGCCGCAACGTCTCGCCTCCCATCATGTCGAAGACGAGATCGCAGGGTTCGACGGCATCCTCGAATCTTTCGGTCTTGTAATCGACGAACTGGTCTGCGCCCAGTCGCTCGACGAGGCCCCGATTGGCGACGCTGGCTGTTGTGGCAACCCACGCGCCAGCGTTCTTTGCGAATTGGATCGCCAACGTGCCCACTCCTCCAGAGCCGGCGTGGATCAGTACACGCTGACCTTCGGTGAGTTGACCCTTGTCAAAGAGTGCCTGCCACGCGGTGAGGCCAGCGAGAGGAACACCCGCAGCCTCGACATGGGTGATGTTGCTGGGCTTCAGTGCCAGGTCGGTTGCCTTCAGCGCTGCGTACTCGGCCATCGTTCCAGCCTGCATGCCATCAGCCCGTGCAAACACTTCGTTGCCAACGGCAATGCCCGAAGCATCGGACCCGACTTCGACCACGACGCCAGACACGTCGTAGCCGACCGTCCAAGGCAGCTCATAGGGGAGCATCTGCTGCATGTGCCCGGCCGTGATGACCCAGTCGATCGGGTTGATCGCCGCCGCGTGAACTTCGATCATCACGCTGTCGTTGGGAAGATGAGGTCGATCTATCTCGGCGACTTCAGGTTCGTTTCCATAGTCACGAAGGATGGCTGCTCTCATTTGTTTCCAGTCTTTGGCTGTGTGCGACCTCCGGAGGCCAATCGCCGTCCGAACACCGGCACAGTATCGATGCGATAGTGATATCTGCAACGGTACTAATGGCGATTGTGTCGGATGACACGGCGATGGGTTCCGGGGAGCCAATCGTGTTGAGCGTCTCGTTCCAGAACGCTTCCCTGTACGACGCTTTTTGGTCGCCGTAGGCTCGTGATGGTGAACAGGCAGAGCGTTGTCCCCTTCGGAGCTGAGGTCGTAGTCGAAGAGGCGTTAGCAAAGATTGACTCAGTAGGCACCGAGGCGGGTCTTGGCACGTCCACCCTCGTCGAGGTCCGCGTTGCTGCGACCACACAGCGGTGACCACGTGAGAATCGTGTCGCTGAACGCTTGGGGCGGAGCGATGTTCGAGCCCCTCGCCGCCTGGCTGCCCCGGTGCGAAGCCGACGTGCTCTGCCTCCAGGAGGTCACCCGGACTGCGGGACTCACCGGCTGGACTCGATTCGAGGACGGCGAGCGGTCGCTGCCGCAGCGAGCAAACCTGTTTCGCGACATCGCCACTTTGCTCCCACACCATCAGGGTGTATTTGTGGCCAGCGATGCCGGACCGGTGTGGGACGAGGATGGCGTCCGTCGGGTTCAAGACTTCGGCCTCGCGATGTTCGTACGCGAACGTCTCCCGATTGTGGGTCAGCACTCAGCGTTCGTCCACGGCGACTTCGTCGTGCACGAGGAGTGGGCGATCGCCGACAGGCCCCGCATCGCACAAGCGGCACGGATCGTGGACCACTCAGCGGACCGCACGATCACCGTCGCCCACCTCCACGGACTTCGTGATCCCGCCGGAAAGGCGGACTCACCCGCACGCCAGGCCCAAGCTCAACGGCTCTCAGACGTCATCGCGGCGACCCGTGGCGCGACTGACTTCGTCGTAGCGTGTGGAGACTTCAACATCCTGCCCACGAGCGAAACGTTCGGGATTCTGGGCCGAGCAGGTCTCGTCGACCTCGTCGGCACAACAGACACAAGGACGTCTCGATACGACAAGCCCGTACGTCACGCGAACTACATGCTCGTATCTGAGCCAGAGGCCGTCAGGAGCTTCGAAGCGCCACCATCGCCTGAAGTTTCCGATCACCGCTTCCTCGTCCTAGACATCTGATCCAAGGTTTGACGTTCGGGTCAGACCTCGACGGCGCTGTTGACGTTCGGGTCAGACCTCGACGGCGCTTGGGAGATCGAGGCCGATCGGTTGATCTGGCGGCAACTCTTCGCGTCAGTGCATCAGTCGTGGCCGAGCGCGCCCCAAGAGCCCGTGACAACTGGTGTTGTTGCTCTGCTCATCAGTTTGTCCGCTGCGTGAAGGTCGATCTCGGCTGTCAGGTGGTCGAGCCACTCCGCGATTGGTTTGGGCTCGCCCCCTTGATCTGCTGACCACCAGTCCTGCACGACGTCGAGGTCAACACGATGGAGGATCTGTTCGAAGGTGCGATGCTGGATCCCCGAGGCGGCGACGAAGGTTCGCTCCGCGTCCACGATCGGCGTCGTTGGCGGTTGCGTCGCCGCGTCGTGTTCATCCACGGCACGGACGACGATGCGTTCGACGATGGTGGTGCCGATGATGGGGTCGGTCGGGTCGAGAACGACGTCGTAGTCAACACGAACGCGTCGCTGACCAGGATGACCCGCAACTGTGTGGATAGTCAGGGTGGGGTCGGCGATCGCCTGCATTTCACGACGATGACAGACATCGATCCGATGAGTACAGAGTCCAAGGTCCGCGCGATGGACCATCAGGTCGACACACTGTCCCCGCTTCGTCTGTTTCTTCCTCGGCCTGTTGGCTGGTTGCCTGGCCGGGACAGTCCTCGAAGGTCAGACGCTGGCCCCGTGGCTTTCGTAGGGCACGCCCCGCGAGCTGGCCCCCTTCTGGCCTGCAGCGAGCTGCGCCTCGGAGATGCCTCCCGGCTCCCACGGCGTGACCGAGCCAGCAGTAATGGCCTGTTCCGACTTGGGTGGCAGGCCGAACCGCTCGACTACCTGTTCGAGCGGCTGAGCGGCGTATGAGAACCAGTCGACCTGCATGAAGTCGACATCGGGCGCACCGGCGTCGCCGTGGCTCAGCGCGCCGCGTCGCATGGCGTCTCCGATCCTGACCGTCATGCCGTTGACAGAGAGCTGTCCGGGAAATGCTTCGAACAGGCCAGCGCCCTCGACCAGGTAGCCGGTCTCGAACAGGCTCACCACCATCGCAAGGAGCGACCACCCGCGCGGATCGTCGTTGGCTCGGGCGATCAGCGCGAACACCTCGAGCTCGGCCTCGACCTTCGTGCCGTACCCAGCCAGCACATGCACCCAGTCGTGTTGGGCCAATAGCGGGGGCGCCGAGCCCGGGGTGCCCGGGAACGAAAACCCCCGGGCCCGGTAGAAGTCGAAGACCGCCCGCCCAAGCGTGCCGGCAGGCAGCTCGCCGAGGCCCGCCCACCGCGCGGCTAGTGCGGGGTCGTCTTCGTCGGCCGCCCAGCCCTCGACGTCGGTACTGGTGTGCAGGCTGGAACTGCGCTCAGACGACCACGCGGCGGTGTAACCGTTGCGTTCGAAGTCGGCAGCCGCCATGGCCAGATCGCCTGACGCGAACTGCTCGATTGTGCGCAGGAGGCTGTCGTCGATCCCCAGTTCTCGGCTGTACTCGGCGACCTGCGTCGACACCTCGGGCGGGATGGGCCGGAGCACGAGTGCGGACAGCACCATCATGTGGACCATCCTTGTCCGTTTCTCCTCGTCGCGGTACCGCACGTTCTGCGCGTACGTGTGAGCGTCGACGGCGGGTAGGGAGGCGGCGTCGACCCGGTAGCCGGTCATGGCCTCGAATATCGCCGCGATCAATAGGCGCTGGAACTCGGTATTGCCAGACTGCGGTCGGGTGGCTGACAGGACTCCGGCCGCGAGACGGCTGGTTTCAGCTTCGCCGACGGGACCGAGATCGACCTCGTCGATGGTGGGGAACGGAACCGGCATCGGATCTACGCTACCGGCCGCATTCACCACACTGGTTCTCGGACTCGCCCGTGGGATCGCA
>CAJQNJ010000027.1 GCA_905479685.1 uncultured Acidimicrobiales bacterium | reverse complement strand
TTACCCCTCGGCACTCCGGGCAGGTCACCGTCGATCTCACCGTCGGTGGCGACGGCTTTCAGGCCATGGCCTATGGAATGTGGAATTGGGAGGCCGTCGGCGGCGTCCGGTCGACCTGGGGATTCGTGGCACAGGGCGGCTATTTCATCCTCGAACCCTGGCAGGTCTATGCGCAGTACTCGTTGGTCCATCCGGGCCAGATCGACGGGTTGATCCCCTTCAACGCCCTGACGCTGGGCACGAGCGCATTCCCTTTCAACTGGACGAACCGTATCAAGCTCAGCCTCGAAGGGGCGCTCCTATTCAACGCGATCAATTCGACCCTCGTGAACCCAAATCCTGTGATCGGCTGGTTGCCAGCGGATGCGGGACGCCAATATTCTCTCCGAGCTCAACTGCAGTTCGGCTTCTGACCGATGACGAGACACGACAAACGAGCTTCGATCACAGTCCTGACCGGTTTTCTCGGAGCCGGGAAGACCACGCTGCTCAACCACATCCTCACCGCGGAGCACGGGCTTCGCGCCGCGGTGCTGGTGAACGACTTCGGAGCGATCAACATCGACGCCAAACTGGTCGTCGGTGTGGAGGGCGAAACGGTGAGCCTCGCCAACGGGTGCATCTGTTGCACGATGCGTGAGGACCTGATGACCGAGACGGTCCGGCTCTTGTCGCGGCCAGATGCGCCGGACTACATCATCGTCGAGGCGAGCGGCGTGTCGGACCCGAAGCTCATCGTCCAGACCTTCGTTGATTCGGACCTCGAAGCGATGGCTCGCGTCGACAGCGTGGTGGCCGTGGTGGATTCGGAGCAACTGCCCGAGCTTCGCGGCGATGACTTAGCGCTCGCCCTCAGTCAGATCACGGTGGCCGATCTGGTCGTTCTCAACAAGGCCGACCTGGTCTCGCGGGCTCAGGTCGAGGCGGTGCGGGCACGGGTGTCAGAGCTGGTGCCGGGGGCACGATTGTTGCCCGCGGTGCATGCCAGGGTGCCGCTCGGGCTGCTGCTGGGTGTCGGTGCGTTTTCGACGGATCGACTGGCCGAGAACGAAAGCAAATCGGCCCATGTGCATGACTCGAGCTGCTCGGATAGCGACTGTGACCACCCAACCCACCAGCACCCGTACGCCACCTGGGATTGGACCAGCGAGCGCCCAGTTTCCTTGTCCGGCCTCCGTTCGGTCATCGATTCGCTGCCACCGTCGGTCTACCGCGCCAAGGGCATCGTCCAGCTTCGGGAGTATCCGCAATACTCGGTGGAGCTCCAGCTTGCGGGTCGGCGCTCTTCGCTCAGTGCGACCGGGCTTTGGGGCGACCAGGTGCCGCGGTCAGAAATCGTGATGATCGGGACAGGCAATGAGTTTGAATTAGAAGCGCTCCGAAAGCGTTTGGACGCGTGCACCCTCGACACCGACAACGAGCTTTCACGCGTCGACTGGCGAAAGTTCCCTAGGACAAAAGGAAGATAGAAAATGACTGCCAACTATGATCTCGTGATCACCGGAGGACGCGTTCTCGACCCGGAGAGCAATCTCGACGCAAAGCGCAACGTGGGCGTCAGGGATGGCAAGATCGCGGCCGTTACGCAAGATGCGCTTGAAGGCAAGGAGACCATCGACGCCAGCGGTCATGTCGTCTGCCCTGGCTTTATCGACGGGCATGTGCACGTCGTCGATAGCCCGCTCGGGCAAAAGGGTGCGCTTCGGGACGGGGTGACAACGACCATGGACCTCGAGACCGGCGGCTTTCCGGTCCCGCACTGGTACGACAACCTCAAGGGGAAATCTCAGACCAACTATGGTTGCAACGCCTCGGCGGCGGCCGCCCGCACCGCTGTGTTCCACGCGGACTATAGAAATCAGACAGGAAAGCTGAAGAGCCCGACCGGGAACATGGTGACCGACGTCTTTGCCGGCGTACCCGTGGGATTCGAATGGACCAACCGGTTGGCGACGGATGACGAGATCAAGGACATCCTCGGGATCATCGAGGAAGGGCTCGGGCAGGGCGCATTGGGAGTTGCGCCGCCGTCTGGCTACATGGTCAACGCCTTTACTTCGCAAGAGGGAGCCGGGATGGCAAAGCTTTCGGGCGAGTTCGGGCGACTCATGCACGTCCACACGCGCTTTTCGAGTCAGAGGCCACCGACGACCGGCGTCCTCGCCGTCGAGGAGCAGCTTGCGCTGATCGCCGCCTACGGCGGGGGCCTGATGATCGCGCACATGAGCGCGCAGACCTTGAGTTTGACCGACACCGCACTCGCATTAATTGATGAGGCGCGAGACCGTGGGCTCCAGGCGATCGCCGAGATCTATCCCTACAACTACGGGGCCGCGGGCAACGGTGTGGGTGCGGACTACCTCGCCCCCGACAACTACCAGAACAACATGGGCCGCAACTACAGCGACATCATTGACACGCAGACAGGGAAGAAGCTCGACCAGGCGACCTACGATGAGATGGTCAAGAACGACCCCAATCACCCAGTGTTGTTCTACAACGCGACCGAGGAAGACATGGAGAAGGCGATCGCGCACCCAACTGCCATCGTTGGTTCCGACGCCTTCCCATTCACCGACCCAAAGACCGGAAAGCTCGTCACCGACTGGGACACGCCCTGGGAGACCGTCAACAACCACCCGAGAACCACTGGGACACACGGAAAGGTCCTTCGCATGGTGCGGGAAAAGAAGCTGTTGTCGCTCATGTCGGCCGTCAGCAAGATGAGCTACCAGTACGCGAAGTTCCTGGAAGACAACGGCTGCGCGCAGATGGCCAACAAGGGGCGCATCAAGGTGGGCGCCGACGCCGACATCACCGTCTTCGACCCAGACACGGTGACGGACAATTCCGCGCTCGAGCAGGGGAAGAATTCGCTGCCCTCAACCGGGATTCCCTACGTCGTGGTCAACGGAACCATCGTCGTCAAGGACTCGAAGGTGTTGAAGGGTGTCCATCCCGGTCAGGCGATCCGGAACTAGTGCACGAGTGCCGGCTCAGAATGCTACCCGGCGCCGGAATGCTCGAGCACGACGATCCACACTGAGACCGCGGACTTTGGTTCGGCTCCATCCATCGGC
>CAJQNJ010000026.1 GCA_905479685.1 uncultured Acidimicrobiales bacterium | reverse complement strand
CCGCCGGAGTACTACATACAGCACAAAGCACACCAGGCTCGCGATCCACGCCTGCTGCCAAGTCGGCCATTTCGTTGCGGCCACGATCGTCGACATCATGGATTGTCCAGTCTGCCTTGTCAGAGGGCTAGCATCTCGCCTGATCACCAGGGCGAGACCAGGGGAGGGAAACGGCATGAGAATGTTTCCGACATGCGCGCTGTTGCTAGCAGTAGTCGTAGGCGCATCAACGGGAATCGCGCAGGCAGAGCCGCTCGCTATCCACGAAGGCATCACCGTGGTCTCTTCGGCACTGGCGGTCGACCGAACGGCCGACACGTCGGGACTCGCCCCACCGAGTCGGATGTCTTCCGGGACCGCCACGCTCGATCCGTCAACTCGCCGGATCGTCGTCGTCGGAGACTCGATCCTGTGCTCGCAGCTCCCGCCCGTGACCCGCACAAACCAGATCGTTCCCCTTACGCTCGCTGCGCTCGACAGCCGCTCCCCCGGAACAACCGTGAGCAATCGCTCGTTACCTGGGCTGTCCACCCTGCACCTATTCGACCAGCGCGCGACGACGGTGCGCCAGCACCTCACAAGAATTTTAGACACAGGTGACCCGTCGCCCGATGTGGTGGTCGTCGCCGTGAGCTCGATCGACATCAACCTCTTTCCCGATATCCCTGTCACATCGCTTGCACCGGCGCTTGTGAACGAGCTGCGCGCGATCGAGACCATGCTTGCGGCACGCGGCATCGACACGGTCTTCGTTCCTGCGTTCGGAATCAACAGTGACCTGTACAACGACATGCGGAGTCTATCTGCCCCATTCCGCGACTACCGATTCGACGAGCGCGTCAACACGTTCAATGAGTTGCTCCGAACGAGTGGTCTCCCGATGTTGTTCCATCGTTTCGCTCGACTCGACCAGAATAGCGACGGCAACGCTGACCGTCGGTACTTCATCGGCTTCGACTCCCTCGGCGAATGGCCGGACGACGGCATTCACCCGAACGCGCTCGGCGAGCGGGTGTTTGGTGACAACCTTGCCAACGGACTCATCGCCGCCCTTGAGCGTCGCTGACCCGGCGTTGGATCAGCGACGCCACCATGAACGTCGCCGCTCGCTCGGCCGAGCCACGTCGCTCTCCCACCCTTCATAGACGGCGCCATGGCGTTCTGAGATCAGCCGGAGCGTCCATGACTCAGCCGTGATGTCAGAGGGGTCTGCGTCGTGACGCAGGATCATCCGACCAGCCTCGGCCGGGCCAGACTGGAACCCGATACTCCCCGCGGCGCTCACGAAGGCTGCGGCACGGTCCGCAGCGAGACCGGACACGACGTGCCCGATGGTGCGGACGCCACCCGTGTCGCCGGCGGCATGCAGCTTCGCCATCACACCAAGGTCACGCATCGACTGCTCTTCCATGTCGACGGGGCGGACACGCTCGAAGAGCGTCCACTCCGGGTCGTTGCTCGGAGCCACCGAGACCGAGGCCCTCGCAGGCAACGGCACTTTGGTGAACCGACCGGCGTACTCATCACTCGGGAGGAACGAGAGGATCCACAGGCTGGTATCCGTTCGGCTGGTTCCTGCGACGAGCCCACCGATCTCTTCGGTGATCGTGTTAACGGCGGCTTCGGTGGCAGCGACGAACTCCGGCAGTGTCGACGGTGCGTCGATCGTAATCTCGCACGCCAAGGGGAGCGCTACATCTGGCGCCGCCGTGAGCAGGTCGCCATCGACACCCATCATCTGGAACCCCTCGGGCCCATTCCGTCGGAACAACTCCCACGCCATCAGGTCACGCTACGGGTCAACCCGTCACGTGACCCGAAATTCAGGGGGTGTAGACGCCGAAGACCTCGCGGAGGCTGTCGCTGATCTCGCCCAATGTGCAGTCGGCACGTAGCGCATCCTTGATGGCGTACAGGAGGTTGTCACTCGACTCGGCGGTTGCCTTAACCACGGCAAGTGCGGACTCCACGGATGCGGCGTCACGAGTTGCCTTGTAAGCCGTTGTGCGAGTGATCTGATCAACTTCGAGCTGGGGATTAATCGGAAACGGCTCCGGCTCTGCGTCATCGTCGGTTTCAAACTTGTTGACACCGACGATCACGCGCTCCTCGTCGTCGATCGACTTGGTGTACTCGTAGGCCGAGTTTTCGATCTCATCCATCTGGAAGCCCTGCTCGATCGCTGCGACCGCTCCCCCCTTGTCATCGATGGTGTCGATGTACTCCCACGCCAGGCGTTCGATTTCGTCGGTCATCGACTCGACAAAGTACGAGCCGGCGAGCGGGTCGACTGTGTCGGTCACCCCCGATTCGTAGCCGATGATCTGCTGTGTCCGCAGGGCGATACGTGCCGCCGTCTCGGTCGGCAGGCTGAGCGCTTCGTCGTAGCCGTTGGTGTGAAGCGACTGGGTGCCACCGAGCACCGCTGCCATCGACTGGATAGCGACGCGTACGACGTTATTTATCGGCTGCTGCGCGGTGAGTGTCGAGCCGCCGGTTTGTGTGTGGAATCGCAGCATCTTCGACTTTGGGTTTTTGGCTCCAAAGCGGTCGGTCATGATCGTATGCCACATCCGGCGGCTCGCGCGGAACTTGGCGGCCTCTTCGAAGAAGTTGTTGTGCCCGTTCCAGAAGAAGCTGAGGCGTGGCGCAAAGTCGTCGACGTCGAGTCCGGCGTCGATCGCCGCCTGCACGTACGCGATCGCGTTTGCCAGGGTGAACGCAATCTCCTGCACCGCTGTCGAGCCGGCCTCGCGGATGTGATATCCCGAGATCGAGATCGTGTTCCAGGAAGGCACGTGCTTCGAGCAATACTCGAAGATGTCGGTGATGATCCGCATCGACGGACGCGGCGGGAAGATGTACGTTCCGCGCGCGATGTACTCCTTGAGCAGGTCGTTCTGGATCGTGCCGTTGATCTGATCTGCCGAGACGCCTTGCTCCTCGGCGACCAGTTCGTACATGAGCAGCAGAATGGCACCGGTCGAGTTGATGGTCATCGACGTCGACACCTT
>CAJQNJ010000025.1 GCA_905479685.1 uncultured Acidimicrobiales bacterium | reverse complement strand
CGCCGACGAAGACTTCAGATCTCTGGCCAAGCGCCTTCTCGAACGTGACAGGAAGGTTCTCGAACGCCTGGCGAAGTAGCCCGGTATCTCGACCGCGCCGACAAGGCAGCCGCACTTCCCTCGGCCCGAGGCGCTGCACTTGAACGCGCGCCTCGGCCGGCGGCAATCTCGAGCGGTGACTAACGTGAGGTCGACGGAGGATTGTTACGTATGGGAATTCGACGGGTCGTGACCGGTCACGACGACGATGGCAAGGCAGTGTTCGCAAGCGATGAGGTAGTCGAACCCGTCACCAGCGATCTCGTTCCGGGGATGGATTTCTTCCGCCTGTGGGGCAATGACGAGCCGGGCCGCTTCCCCGACGATGGCTCGGCGCCCTCAGCCGAGCAGTACTTTCCGCCGCTCGGCGGCTACCGCTTCGGTCTGTTTACCGTGCCGCCCGACTCGACGACGATGCTCGACGATCTCGACTTCGAGGCGGCATTCGGCGAGGTCGAGGCAAAGTTGCCGGGGTTGATGTCACACATGGAACCCGAACACCCTGGCATGCACACGACGGCGACGGTCGACTACGAGTTCGTCGCCTCAGGTCGCGTCGTGCTCGAACTCGACGACGGTGCGACCCGCGAGCTCGGCCCCGGGGACACCGTCGTGCAGAACGGCACCCGGCATGCGTGGCGGAACCCGTTCGACGAGCCCTGTGTACTCGTGGTCGTGCTCATCGGAGCGCATCACGAAGGGACAAGCTGACGCCTCCGGGTGGCGGCGCGGCGATCATCAATTGTCCCTCCCCCTAGAGATGGACTTCGTTGGGTCGCGCCCACAACTCGAAGGTGGCGACGTCGCGGTACCCCAACCGTCGGTACATCGAGTGAGCCATCGGGGTCGAATGGAGCACGCTTGCCCTGAAGCCTGCGTCGGCCGTCGCATGAAGGGCGACGTTCGCCAGCAAGGTTGCGAGACCCTTGCCGCGACCGCGCTCGGTTGTGGCAACGCCATAGATGCCAGCGACATCGTTGCCCATGTGGATGCCGAGCTTGAAAACGGGCACGCCGTCGTGGGATGCGATCCACACGCGTACGCCCGTGCCGGGTCGACACGAGATCCAGCCAGGCTGCGCCGTGGCCGACGCCGGCTTCGACCACCTCGATATCCGATCGCATGTCGGGCACGGGCGCCAGGTCGTCGAGGGTGTGAATCATTCCCGGCATCGTCTCGGCACACACCCACCCATGCGCTTCGAGGCTCTCTCGCACCCCGCGCGGAGTCGTCGGATGGACAAGCCAGGCGGGGGTGCAGGCCCGCCGCTCAAACCTGGCGACGAGTTCATGGACCTGCGCATCGATGCTGCGGTTGCCCTCGTCATAGAACCGGAGCACGGTGTTGTACGGAGGTTTGGCGACATCGGTCTCGAGGACCAGTCGAGTCGGGGTCTCGATCAGGCGCCCCGGGTCGACACGGCCGAACTGAGCCATCATCGACCAGATGTTGGTCTCAAGAGCTGTGACCGCTTCGGTCTCGGAGAACATGCTGACTCCTGGGGGTCTGGGGCCGGCGGCGCGTCTTCGGGCGTGACCACACCGGCACAACGCACGCGACAACCGGCCCATACAATGAGGAGCGCAAGCCTCTTCCGGCCAAGCGCCGGCCAGCGTCGCGGGAAACCGCCGAGCCGATTCCGGCAACAACTACTGCCGCGCGATCGCCACCTTGTAGCGCTCCTCTGGCGTGATCAGGTGGTCGAGATCCTCGGCGTTCTCGTCGATGTCGATCTGCACCCAGTTCACGGTTCCGTTGAACGCGTTGTCCTTCGGCCCATAGTCGGGCGAAACCGGCGAGGCCTCGTCGCTCCCGACGTCGCAGGTGTCGGTGCCGAACAGCATCGGCACCGTCTGGTCGATCCGGCCCTCACCGTCCTTCTCGCCGTCGACGAAGAGCGAGACAGTGCCACCCTTGGCCAGGCCCCCGCCGTCGTAGCTGAACTCGGCCCGGACCTGGTGTTTGCCGGACGGAATCTCTCGGGTGCTCTCGGCAAAGTACTTCTCGATGCCGAAGAAGTTGTAGCAGTGCTTGAGCTTGCCGCCGTGCGCATAGAGGCTCCATCCTCCGATGCCGGCACCGAGGGAAATGACGACACCGGAGGCGCCCGAGTCGGGCACCTCGATCTCAGCCGTCAGCGAGTACGACTTGTTGTGGATATTCAGAAGGGCATGCTCCTGAATTCGATGCATGCCACCGAACAGGATCTGCGTCTTGCCCTTGATGAGCTGAGGCCGCCCTGCCAGATCTGAGTTGAAACGCTCGAACGACCGGTCATCGAGTGGCACCACGTTGTACTTCGTGGCCTCGATCAGGAACAGTCGCTGCAGTTCAGCGAGCTTCTCCGGGTGCGCCGACGCCAGATCATTCGACTGGCTCCAGTCGGTGTTCGTGTCGTACAACTCCCAGACGTCCTCGTCGAACGACTGTTCCAACGGGCCGACCCATGGAACGGTGTGCCGGGTCACGGCCGTCCATCCCTCGTGGTAGATCCCACGGTTGCAGAACATCTCGAAGTACTGGGTCGTGTGACGTTCCGCTGCATCAGAATCGTCGAACGAGTACATCATGCTCGTGCCCTCGAGAGGTGCCTGCTGCACGCTGTTCACGATCGTCGGTGCCGGAATCCGCGCCGCTTCGAGAATGGTGGGCGCAACATCGATCACATGGGAGAACTGCGAACGAATCTCACCCTGCGTCTCGATCCCGTTGGGCCAGTGCACGACTGTTCCGTTGCGAGTCCCACCCCAATGCGAAGCAACCTGTTTCGTCCATTGATACGGCGTGTCCATTGCGTGGGCCCAGCCAACGGCATAGTGGTTGGAGGCTTCGGGCCCACCGAAGTCGTCGATCTTGCTGATCAGGAACTCGGGGGTCTCGATCGTGCCCATACCGTTGAGGACTGCAATCTCGTTGAAGCAACCGTTCGGTGTCCCCTCCGCGGAAGCTCCGTTGTCGCCGATGATGTAGTAGATCAACGTGTCGTCGA
>CAJQNJ010000024.1 GCA_905479685.1 uncultured Acidimicrobiales bacterium | reverse complement strand
CCGTGATACGTGAGCGACCCGGCCTCTGCGGCGGATTGGACCGCGTCGCGGCTTGGGCCATCGCCGGCCACATCAACGGTGATGCCTGCGGCGGTGAGTGCGGCCGCCATGTCGAGCACGATGTCGATCCCTTTGTGCGGCATCAATCGCCCGAGGTACACGACCCGTTTCTCAGCGCTGCGCTCGACTCCGGCGGTGGCCTTGCGAGCTTCGTCGACGTCGGCCACGTTCGCATGCAGCACCCGGACGGCGGTGTCGGTGATCGTCGCCGCGAACGTTGCGGCTCGCTCCCCCGCAGGAAGCGCTACCACTGCGGCGTCGAGCACTGCCGAGCGGATCCGGTCGGTTGCCCGGGCGGGAACTGATGTCTTCGACTGGGCTTTCCAGTTCTCGAACATGACCCCGTAGGGCACGTCGTTGCGCCGACACCAGGCCGCTGCCTGCCACGATGACGGATGCGCCCAGCCGGGCAACAGCACGAAATCGGGCTCTTCGCGGGCGAGTTCTCGCCCGATCGACGGTGTCATTCGGGCGAAGAAACCGGTTTGGCTTGCCGCCAGCGAACGGCTCGAGAGGACCCGACACCAGTTGGCGGCTCCAATTGCTGATTCCCATGGTCGGTCGGTCTGTCGATCGGCCAGGTACAGGACCCGCACGTCGAGATCGCTGTGCTCGCGCAGGTACGCGAACCAGCCGTGGCGGTACGCCACCGGAATCTCGGACACGAAGACCACACGCGTCATCAGCGGTCGCCCAACATGGTCGCTGCAGCCTCGATCACCAGACGCGACACGGCCACGAAATCGGGTGCATCACGATGACCCTTCGTGGCCTCGACGAACTCGACGATCTGGCGGTCATGTCCCTTGTCCTGCGGGCGCAGGCTGGTCGACTTGCCATCGAGCACGAGCTCGCGGAAGTCGACGATCACCGCTGTCCGGCCGCGGCCCAACACTTCGATGCGTTCCTTCTCGGTGCTGTGGTGGCCGCCTGTGGCGTAGGTGATCGTGGCAACCGAGCCGTCGGCAAAACCGACGACAAGTGCCAGATCTTGGCGTAATTGCGCCTCGCCTGGTCCGCCACCGATCGCGCGCACCGAGGTGGGCGCTGCGCCAACGAGAGCCGCTGCGGTATCCACGAAGTGGCACACCTCACCGAGGAGTCGACCACCCTGGCGACGGTCGTGATACCAGTGCGATTCGGGGAGCACACCAGCGTTCACCCGGTAGTTGACGACGAGCGGGCCGGCGCCGCCGCCCATGTGCTCGACGACCTTGGCAACAGCGGGCGACCAGCGGCGATTGAACCCGACGAACAGCACCGCGTCGGTGGCGTCGAGCGCGTCGATCACATCGTCGAGTTCGGCGATGGTCGTCGCGAGTGGTTTTTCGCAGAACACGTGCTTGCCTGCGCGCAACGCCTTGCTCGTCAGCTCGGCGTGGGTGTCGTGCGGGGTTGCGATGACCACGCTCGTCACATCGGGGTCATCGAGGACACCGTCGGGGCCAGAAACCGCCTTGGCGAATCCGGCAGCATCGGCGAGCCGTCGTGCCGACAGGCCTGACGACGAGCTGACCGCAACCAGCGGTTCACCAGTTTTCTGGAATGCGGGCGCGAGGACGGTGCCCGCGAATGCTCCGGCACCGATGAACCCGATGCCTGCCTGGCCTGATCGTTCGGTTGACACGATGACTGGCTCGTCGGGCGATGGGGTTTTCCCGTAGCTGAGGGCAATGCCCAGATACGGCTCGGCGCGGCTCTCGATCAGTTCGTATGCGTCGGTCGCCGACTCGAGCGGGAAACGATGGGTGATGAGGTCGGCGACTTCGAGGCGACCAGCGGCCAACATGTCGAGCACTGCCTCGAGATTGCGGCCCTCTGTCCAACGGGAATAGCCAATCGGGTGATCGACACCCCAATCCTCATAGGCACGTTCGTATCGACCCGGTCCGTACGAGCGGGCGAATCGCAGCTCGAGTTCGTGTTCGTACCACGGGGTCCGATCGAGTTCGAGGCCAACATCGCCCACGACGACGACGGTCGCCCGGTCACGACACAATTCGGGCACCCGGTCGGTGATACGTGACGTCTTGTCGGCTGCGGTGATGATCACGGCGTCGGCGCCTCTCCCCCGCGACCATTCTCGAATTCGGGCAGTCGTATCTGTACCTGACTCGGCGAGCGCGAGGACGCCCGATGCTTCGGCCACGGCCAGCGGGTGCTCGCTGACGTCGATTCCGGCGACGTCGCAGCCCGATGCCATGGCAAGCCGGGCAGCCAACTGGCCAACGAGGCCAAGACCGACAACGACAACTTTCGAGCCGGGCCCCACATCTGCCTGTCGCAGTCCATGCATGGCGATCGAGGCGATCGTTGCGAACGCTGCCGATTCGGCGTCGACGCCGTCGGGAACCCGACTGGTCAGCAGTCCTGGAACGGCCTGGATTTCGGCGTGGTTGGCCGATCCTGCGCCACCGGTCGCCACGAGGTCACCGGGTGAGATGTCGGCAACCGCTTCGCCTACCTGCAACACGATTCCCGCGGCCGAGTACCCGAGCGGAATGTCATCGGCCAAGCGGCTACGAACGGCCTTCACCGTCGATTGGATACCTTCTGTCTTGGCCTTGGCAAGGACCTGGCGAACGAGGTCTGGTCTGGCGCGGGCCTTGTCGAGCAGGCTCGATTGGGCGAGTGCGGTGACCGCACGTTCGGTGCCCGGAGAGATGATGCTCGCCGTGGTTTGCACGAGCACTTCGGTCGGGCCGATGACGGGACGCGGGACGTCAAGCACCTCGACCGGTCCGCCGGAAACGGGTTGCACCACTTGCTTCACGCCATGCCGCTTTCGTTGGATTGAGATTCGTTGTTTTGTGTTGGTTCGCCGAGGACGATCTCGGTGACGAACGCTCGAGGAAGATCATCCCAGATCTCCCACCACAGACTACGGCACGCCTCGCGCTCGCCGAACGACCGTGCCACGCTGGCATAGACGATCCACGCCGGGACCTGCTCGCCGTTGCAGCGGGTGCCGACGTGTGAGAACGGTGGAGCGATCACATCTGGACCTTGTCCGTCTTCGGTGAGCTGCGCGTCGATGCCGGGAGCGAGGAACAGTCTGCTGAACAGGCGGTGAAAGCCGGTTCCGCTGACAGTGTCGCGTAGCACGATCCGCCCATCACCGATCTCGAAGCGACGACGATGTGTCGGCGAGCCATCGAGGTGGCGGTACCCGTCGTGTGATGCCTCCACGATGAGGACACCCTCGTCGCGCACGGTGTGCACGGTTGGTGTTGCGAGGCGTCCAGCGCGAAACGAGCTCCACACCTCGGTCTGGTCGACCTCGCCCACCTCGACGGTGTTGTGTGCTGCTGTCGACCGTTCGTATGCCCGACGGTCGCCCACGTAGGTCGACACACCCGTGTCGACGATTGTTCGTGTGCCGTCGACCGAGGCAACGAATGCCAGGCAACCGGCTTGGGCGTGCGCTGGCAGGTCTGGGGGGCACGGTGGGCCCACGTCGATGATGACGTGCAGCCGGTCGTCTGGCCGACACACCACATAGCCCGAATCAGCAAGGTGTGTCAGGCGATCGTCCGCTGCAGGCAAGGGCCCCAAGGCGGCGATGCGACGCTCCCCCACCATGGTGGCGTCACCGAACAACGGGACGTCACCATCGGGCATCACCATCGCACCGAGCCACGATCTCATCCGTTCGAGAGCCGGGTCGAGCCCCGACACATCGGCAATGTCGGCTGCGCTGAGCAGGCTTCCGACATCGATGAGGTCACCCAACACTTGGCAGTGATAGGACGGT
>CAJQNJ010000023.1 GCA_905479685.1 uncultured Acidimicrobiales bacterium | reverse complement strand
CTCGGCGTATCACGGCAGCTACTCACTCTCGACCCAGATAGCCGACATGACTTTTCCGATGGATTCATTTCGCCATCTGGCGCCGCAGATCCGACAGAGTCTGCGCGCTGCCGGGCACTTGATGCCAGTCATGGCGGTGTGTAAGTTCCGTTCGATCGATGATGCCGAGGAAGTTCTGAACTCCGACGGCGCTGATCTCATCGGCATGGCGCGTGCGCATATTGCCGACCCTGCGCTCGTGAACAAGGCACTCGAGGGTCGAGCCGAAGAAACCCGTTCATGTATTGGGTGCAATCAGGGGTGTGCAGGGTTCCTCGAGAAGGGCCTCCCAATCACGTGTGTGGTGAATCCGACGGTCGGCCGCGAACGAGCCTGGGTCACCGACGCCACGCAAGATCCGGTTCTTGCGTCGAAACGAGTTGTCGTTATCGGCGGTGGACCTGCCGGTCTCGAAGCCGCGTGGGTTGCCGCCGCACGCGGGCACCAGGTCGAGCTGTTCGAGAGCAATGAGCACCTCGGCGGACAGATGCGCTGGTTGGAACACATGCCCAAACGGCACGACTTCCTCACGATGATTGAACAGCAGATTGCTGCATGTGCCCGTCATGGCGTGACGATCCGAACCAACTCTCGGTTCACACCCGGTGCGTTGCACGGCGACATCGATCACCTCGTGATCGCTACCGGGGCCCGACCCTGCGCGGTCGACTTCCCCGAGGGAGGCACAGGACTCACTCTCGCCGAGGCGCTCACCGCGGACTTCCATCCGTCGCAGCGAATCGTGATGTACGACCTGTTGGGTGACTGGGCGTCCATCAGCGTCGTCGAGCACCTCGCCGACCTCGGCGTCGACGTCACGTACGTGACTCCAGTAGCGGGTTACGCCTGGAAGGTGAGTCGATACAGCAGAACCGCACTGACCACCCGCCTGCGCGATGCCCACGTTTCGATCCGACCACTCCGTGCGGCACGCTCGTTCGATGGAACTGCATTCATCGTTGAAGACCTCACGACGGGATCGCTCGAGAGCATCCCCACCGATGCAGTCGTCGCAGCCGGCAACCCGGCTGCAAACAGCGAACTCTTCACCCAGCTCAGCGACTCAGGAACGCCCGTGACGCTCGTCGGAGACGCATTGGCGCCGCGCACCGCCCTCGAAGCCGTGTACGAAGGGCATGAGGTTGGCCGTGCTATCTGACTCGCGTCGAACCGTGCTCGTCACCGGAGCGACTGGGTTCATCGGGCTGAACCTGCTCCACACACTCATCGCAGACGGCCACGATGTGATCGGCGTGGCGAGCGGTCCCCTCCCCCAACTCGCTGCGGACTCGCTCGGCCGAACCGGGACCGTGCCAGTGGTAGAGCAAATCGACATTCGCGACGGAGTGGCCGTACACGACGTTGTTGCCCGATTCCGACCCCACGTCGTGATCCATGCCGCGGCGGTGACCGCAGGGGCCGAGCGCGAACGTACCGACGCACGCACCATCGTCGACGTCAACGTCAGCGGCACCCAGTCGGTGCTTGACGCATGCTCCCGAAATGACGTCGGGAGGGTGGTCCACGTTTCGAGTGGCGCGGTGTACGGCGCCGCCACCTTCGGCACGGACACCCTCGACGAGACCACCCACGTCGAACCGGTGGGCCTCTACGGAATCACCAAACTCGCAGCCGAGCAACTCGCGCGACGGCACGCCGAACTGCACCACACCGACATCGTGATCGGGCGGCTCTCCGCGGTGTTCGGACCATGGGAATACCCGACCGGAGTGCGCGACTTCATGAGCCCGATGCTCCAGGTGGTTCGTGCCGGCCGCAACGGCGAGACTTCGCGATATGTCGAGGACGCACCCCGTAATTGGGTCTATGCACCCGACGCAGCCCGGGCGCTCACTGGCCTGGCGCTGGGCCCGACCCACCAGTTCGATTGCTACAACATCTGTCCCGAAGAACGCGGTGCTCTTGCCCAACACATGGAGCGGCTCCAGGCGTTCGCCCCCGCTGTCGAATTCCAACGCGTCGGTCGACCCGACGAGGCGACCGTGAGTTACGACGCAGATCCACGCCTCGAGCGCGCAACGGTCTCGGGCACACGGATTCGGTCGGAACTCGGTGACGATCTGTGGCTGTCCCACGACGATGCGTTCGACTCGTACCTCAGCTGGGTCGACTCGAACCCCGACTGGCTCTGATCAGCGCGAAAGCACACCAGACTCGGCGAGATCGTTCCACACCATCTGCGACACGATCAGTCCGTCTTCGAGGACGAACCGATCGATGAACCGGACCCCCTCGAACGTGCTGCCGTCGAGCGCCTCTCCCCCGAGAGTTCCGAACACGTACACGACGTGTTGAGCATCATCGGACGCGACATCGACCCGTTCGAACGTCTTGGTGACGCCGCGGAATCTGCCCGCGGAAGACGCGACCTGTTCGGCGAGACTCCTGAACGTGCGTCCTCCCGGGAAGACGATCGACACCTCATCTGCAAGATGGGCAGAGGCCCCATCGAGGTCGCGCACCTCCATCAGTTGCAGATACGTGCGGACGATCTCCTCCGGCTCGGCTGCCGCCTCGACCGGGTCAGTCATCATCGACCGTCGAAGCTGCGTCGAGCATGGCGTGGACCATCGCCGTTTTCGGAACCAGGGGCTTCGGGTAGGCGGTCCTACTCTGCGACAAGCCGAGCGAGAGCATCGTCTGGATGAGCTTGTACGAGAGCGGCCCGGGGTTGACGACCGGTACCTCGAGCACCGATGAGAGGTGGCCATGCGCTTGATGCATCGTGGTCGAGCCGAGGCAGATCACGTCGGCGCCACGCTCGATCAGGCGGCGACATGCCGCCTCCATCTTCGGCAGGATTGTGTCCTCTTTGCCGGTGATGAGGTTCGCAAAGTCTGGCGGTGTGTCGAAGTGCTCGACCCCCGCACAGCGAGACCGAAGACCCCATTCGTCGAGCACTTTTTCGTATCGGGCGAGCGCAGGTTCCCACTGGGCCATCACACCGAATCGGCGTCCGAGCGTCAGCGAGAAGATCAAAGAGGCGCGACCCGGCGCAAGAACCGGAATATCGAGAGCGGATCGGAGTGCATCGGCACCCGAATCGCTGACCGTGTCGATGACGACCGCATCGAAACCGTCTGCTTCAGCACTGAGACCGGCTTCGAACAACGCGATATCGAGCAACATCCAGTCGTGCGGGCTCGTGAAACTTGTTGGTCCCGCTTTCACCGGTCTGAAGTGAAAGGTCACATCGGGTCGGAGCGAGATCTCGCGGGTCTGCGCTTGTCGATTGGCGATCTCTGCCGCGTCGAGGGCGAACGGAACAAGAACCAGGATCTTCGTCATGACCCAGCCTCCGTGCGTGCTGCTGCATCGAGCATCGCATGCACCATCTCGGGTTTGGCGACCTGCGGACTGGGGTAGGTAGACCGGCTCTGGGTCAGGCCGAGATCGGCGAGCGCTTCGGCGATGAAGTACGAGAGCGGACCCGGGTTGATCACCGGCACGTCGAGATTCTCCTGAAGGTGAGCATGGGCCTCGTGCATCGTCGTGGAACCGAGGCAGATCACGTCGGCGCCGTCTTCGCTCACGAGTGCTCGAGCGGCCTCGAGCAGTAACGGGAGGGCATGGTCCTTCCCTGCGAGGAGGTTTCGGTTGTCGGGCGTGACATCGATCGACCGAATCCCAGCACACCGATCGGTCAACCCGATCTCGGACAGCACCTTCTCGTAGATCGGGAACCACTGCTTCCACATCGTCACGATCCCGAACCGTCGACCGAGCATGCACGCCAACGTGTATTGCGACCGCCCGGGCCCGATCACCGGGATGTCGAGCATCGACCGGAGCGCGTTGACGCCCGAATCACTCACGGTGTCGATGCACACCGCGTCGTATCCGTCTGCTTGGGCCTGCAACCCCGACTCGAACAGCACCATGTCGGCAATCACGTAATCGTGATGCGACACGTAGTTCGCCGGCGCCGCCTTGGTGGGCTTGAAGTCGACCTCCACCCCATCGGGTAGCGGGGCCGCATCGAGCTGTTTCGCGCGCAGAGCCAACTGCTCGGCGTCGAGCGGGAACGGTGCAAGTACGAGGATCCTGGTCACGGCCGGACCCTATCCGACCAGTTGCGCGCTGTCGCCGGTGGTTTAAGGTGCGACCATGACAGAGCGAGAACGAGATACCGATGTGGTCGTCGCCGGCGCTGGTGCGGCCGGACTTGCAGCAGCGATCCGAGCCGCCGATGGCGGAGCGAGAGTCGCGCTGCTCGAAGCCAGTTCGACCTTCCGCCAGGGTTCGAACACGTCGATGAGCACCTCGATGGTCCCGGTCGGTGGAAGTCGCTGGCAGGAGGAGCTCGGTATCGTCGACGACTCGCCCGACGTCCTCTTCGACGACATCATGGCCAAGTCGAAGGGCGCTGCCGATCCGGTCGTGGCGCGGGCACTGGTCGACGTGGGGCGCGACCTCTCGGAATTTCTCGCCGACGATTGCGAGGTGCCACTCGAGCTCTTGACCGATGCCGTGTTCCCCGGTCACTCGCACAAGCGGCACTTGTGCGTGCACGATCGAGCCGGCCGCACGATGCATCGTCACCTGCTCGAAGCTGCCGACAAACGTGACGATCTCACGACGATCATCCCGCTTCGGGTCGTCGACCTCGAACAACTCGACGACGGTTGGTTGGTCAGAGCCGAGTCGCCAGACGGCACCGAGCAGGAGATCGTGACCGGCTCGGTCGTGCTCGCTACCAACGGCTTCGGGGCGAATCCCGAACGTGTCGCTCGCCATATTCCCGAGGTCCGCGATGGGCTCTATTTCGGAGGCGACCACAGTTTGGGCGATGCCCTCGATATCGGCGAGCGCCTCGGTGCCGACGTCGGATTCCTCGATTCTTACCAAGGGCATGGCTCGGTCGCGACGCCTCACGGCGTACTGGTCACCTGGACCACCATGATGAACGGGGCATTCCTCGTGAATGCCAATGGCGAACGTTTCGGCGACGAAACCACCGGTTATTCCGAGTTCGGCGTACAGGTGCTGGCCCAGCCCGACGCCGTCGCATGGCTGATCTACGACGAGACCGTCCACGAACGTGCGCTTCCGTTCGACGACTATCAGCAACTGATCGAGGCCGACGGAATCCGGTGGGCCGCCGATGCTGTCAGCCTCGCGGCACTGATCGGCTGTGACGAAGCTGCGATCACCAACACGCTCGCGTCTGTCTCGGCCTACACGAGCGGCGCGGAGACCGATCCGTTGGGTCGCACGCTCTGGCCCCACGCCCTCGAGACCCCGATCGCAGCGGTCAAGGTCACCGGCGCTCTATTCCACACCCAGGGAGGGCTCAGCGTCGACGGCAACGCAAACGTGCTCCGCAACGGCGAACCAATTCCCGGGCTCTATGCCGCTGGAGGCGCCGCCGCAGGTATCTCGGGCAACGGAGCAGCCGGATACCTGTCAGGCAACGGGCTGCTCTCTGCGCTCGGACTGGGATTCATCGCCGGTCGGACCATCACGGGTGGCTGAGCCCGTCGCGCTGTCGAACCGACCGCGTTTGGGACGCGTCGGCGCCTGGAGCGGTCGCCTGCAACGTAGACCCACCGGAGAGGCGATCGAGGTCGTCAATGAACTCGAGGAACTGGGTTACCGCTCGGTGTGGGTTCCCGAATCACCGTTCGGGAAGGACGTGCTGACCTTCTCTGGCGTACTTCTCGGAGCTTCGACGTCGATCACCGTCGCGACCGGTATCGCCATCGTCTGGGCGCGCGATCCGGCGGCGATGATGAACGCCGGGCGAACCCTCGGCGACGCGCATCCCGAGCGCTTTCTCCTCGGGATCGGCATCAGCCACGAAAGCACGGCTGCGGCCCGCGGGCACGATTATCGCCGACCGGTACACGCCATGCGCGAGTACCTCGAGACGATGCATGCGGCCGGCTTCGACGGCCACGGACCCCAGTGGACCCCGCCGGTGCTCATCGCTGCGCTCGGGCCACGCATGCTCCAGGTGGCCGCCGAAGCCGCTGATGGCGCACATCCCTTTCTCACGACAGCCGACCACACACAGACCGCACGTCAGACGCTCGGGCCCGACAAACTACTCGCGGTCGAGCAAGGCGTCATCCTCGGCACACACAGCGAGGCCAAAGCTGCTGCTCGAGAGAACCTCACCCGCTTCCTGGCGTGGCCCAACTACCGCCGCCATTTCGAACGACTCGGGTTCGGCGAAGCCGACTTCGCCGACGGTGGCAGCGATCGTCTGATCGATGCGGTCTTCGCCATCGGTGACGAGGAGGCAGTTGAGCGCCGGGTCCAAGAACACCTCGACGCCGGAGCCGACCACGTGTGCTTACAGATCGTCACCAACGACATGGAAGAAGAACTCGCCGTCTACCGCCGCATCGCTCAGTCGATCATGCTTCAGTGATCGATTGCGTGGTCAACTATGAGCCACCGACATGACAGCTGCTCACGGCTGCATTCCGTGGGATCTCAATCGATGTCCACCCCATACTCCGAACGCGAGGCCCATCATGAGTACAGACACCGCAACGACCGCACCGAATCCGCGGGACTTCCTGAATATCGATGCACTTCTGAGCGACGAAGAACTGATGTTGCGCGACACGGTCCGCCGATATGTCGGCGATCGCGTACTCCCTGACATCGCCGAGTGGTTCGAACAGGGAATCCTCCCACGCGAGCTGGCACAGGAGATCGGCAAGCTCGGCCTGCTCGGCATGCACCTCGACGGGTACGGGTGCGCTGGCTCCTCATCGGTCGACTACGGCATTGCGTGCATGGAGCTCGAAGCGGGCGACTCAGGCTTGCGGAGCATGGTGTCCGTGCAGGGATCGCTCGCGATGTTCCCGATCTGGAAGTACGGCTCAGAAGAACAGAAGCAGGAATGGCTGCCACGCATGGCTGCAGGCGAGGCGATCGGTTGTTTCGGTCTCACCGAGCCTGACTCTGGCTCTGACCCCTCCAGCATGCGCACCAACGCCAAGCGCGATGGCTCGGATTGGGTTCTGAACGGCGCCAAGATGTGGATCTCGAATGGGTCGGTCGCCGATGTGGCCGTTGTGTGGGCGCGAACCGACGAAGGCATCCGCGGGTTTGTCGTGCCCACCGACACCCCCGGTTTCTCTGCACCCGACATCCACGGCAAGCTCTCACTGCGAGCTTCGCATACGTCTGAGCTCGTGATGGAGGACGTGCGGCTGCCAGCCGAGGCGGTGCTCCCCGGTGTCGCTTCGATGCGCGGGCCACTGTCCTGTCTCACCGAGGCCCGCTTCGGAATCGCATGGGGAACAATGGGCGCTGCTCGCGCCTGTTACGAATCGGCGCTGGACTACGCGAACAGTCGCGAACAGTTCGGGAAGCCGATCGCATCGTTCCAACTCACCCAGCGCAAGCTCGTCGAGATGATGGTCGGGATCAACCGTGGCCTCCTTGTCGCTCTTCACATTGGACGGATGAAGGACAAGGGAGAGGCGACCGCTCA
>CAJQNJ010000022.1 GCA_905479685.1 uncultured Acidimicrobiales bacterium | reverse complement strand
TAGGCAGAGACGCACCAAATGTTCGAAGCGCTTCGGTGCGTTCCTCGCCGAGCTGGGCGGCGACCGAGTCGCGCGTCTCGAATGCGAGGTCGCGCAGAGCCTGCATGAACGGTGGCCCACCCATCGTGGTGTGCAGCTCGATGGCGCCGAGCAGCTGGGCGGCGACCTCTTGTTGGCCGATGCGGTCGAGGGCGATCACGCACCGGGTCCACGTGTGCCACTGTTGGGCCCATTCGCCACCCCGATACCAGACGTCGACGACGTCGGCGAGGCCCTTGCAGCCTTCGGAGATCCGGCCCTGGTGCACGAGCAGACCGCTCGATTCGGTACGGGCGAACGCGCTCAACCAGCGGTTGCCAGCCGAGCGCGCGAGCCGATCGGCGATGGCGAACGCCTCCAGCGCCGACTCGTCGTCCTGAGCAGCGAAACCCGCCGCCACCGACGAGTACGCCAGATCGGTCGGGCTGCCCGTACGCCTGCCGGCCTCGCGGGAGTGCACGATCAGTGCCTCGGCCTGGTCATACGCTCCGATCGAGCTCGAGGCGATCGACTGCATGTAGTAGGCGTGGGCGATCCGCGAGTCGTTGCGCGATGACTCGGCGACTTCGATCTGGCGAAGGCCCTCGACCATGCCGCCTTCGATGTCGCCAGTGGCGTACAACACGTTGGCGAGCACCCGCTCGGTGAGACCAGATGGGTCAGAACCGAGCGCACCTTCAGCGTCGCGGGCCGATCGAGCGAGTGTCACGGCCGACTCGAACTCGCCCCGCACCCAGGCCCCGTAGGCGCTCATGCCCGTCACGATCGGATACAGCCGATGTTGCGCGCCATCGGTGAGCGCGGCGGCCGCGTCGGACCAGGCGAACACTTCGTACCGCAGCGTTCGCATCGCATACTCCCGGATCGAACCGATCAGGGCAAAGGCAGTGTCGTGGTCCTCGATCTGCAGAGCAAAACCCTGGGCGGCTCGCAGATCGGCGAAGGACGCATCGGCCCGCGCGACAGCATCGTGCTCGTGGCCCGTCTGAAGGTCGAGCTCGACCGACCGGGAAAGCGACGCGAACTGACGGGCATGGGCCGCGAAAAGCTCGACGCTCTGTTGGTCGTCGAGGCGATTGCGGCCGTACTCGCGTAGCGTCTCGAGCAGCTCGTACCGCGTGCCGCCGGTCGCCGGCCGCCGAACCGCGAGCATCGAGCGCTGCGTGAGTCCGGTGAGGAGATCGAGCACGTCGTCTCCACGACAGACCGATTCGGCAGCTCCCAGGTCGAACGGGCCGGCGAACACGGCAAGCGACGCAAAGAGGCGCTGCTCGTCGGCGTCGAGCAGATCGTAGGACCAACTGATCGCGTCGTGCAGGGTGCGATGCCGAGGGTCAGCTCCGCGGCGAACACCCTTGAGCAACCGGAACCGCTCGTCGAGCCGGCGGGCGATCTCCGTCACGTCGATCGCGCTGGTTCGAGCAGCGGCCAGCTCGATTGCCAGTGGGATACCGTCGAGGCGACGACAGATCTCGATCACTGCGGGCGTCGTGACCGCATCGAGCTCGAACCTCGGGTCAGCGGCGTGAGCACGCTCGAGGAAGAGCGCCACCGCGGGGACCGATGGCAACTCGTCGGCTGGAACGGTGTCCAGGTCGGCGGTGGCCAACGGCTCGACCGTCCAGATGTGTTCACCAGCGACCGCCAAGGGTTCGCGACTCGTGGCCACGATCGATACCAGCGGCGCGGCCCGCAAGATGCGGTCGACCAGCGTTGCGACGGGCTCGACCAGATGTTCGCAGTTGTCGAGCACCAAGAGAGCGCGACGAGGCCGAAGCATGTCGACGATCGCATCCTCGATCGATGACTGCTGCCGGGTGTTGACATCGAGCGCTGTCGCGAACGCGCTGTACGTGGAGTCCTGATCGGGGACAGACACGAGCTCAACGACGAACACACCGTCGCCGTAGCCGTGTGCCACTCGACGAGCGAGCTCGAACCCGACCGACGTCTTGCCCACCCCACTCGTGCCAACGAGCGTCATCAATCGATTGTCTGCCTGATCTGCCACGAGCTCGGCCAGCAACCCCTCCCTCCCGATGAGCTTCTGCAGCGCGGTCGGAAGTCCGGAACCGTGCGACCCCGAACGGCCGTCATCGCTGCGCTCCATCGTGGGTTCCGACTCCACCACCGTGACCTCGGCGACGAATTCGTAGCCTTTGCCGTGCACCGTGCGGATCACGGCTTGACGCGTACCATCGTCGCCGACCGCCTGGCGGACCGACTTCATCCTCGTCGTCAGGGCCGACTCGCTCACGAATCGGTCGCCCCACACCTCGTCGAGGAGCTCCTCCTTGCGAACGACCTCGCCACGTCGTGCGATCAGGAAACTCAACAGGGCGAAGACCTGCGGTTCGATCCGGACATCGTCGTCGCCGCGTCGAAGCATCACACGATTCAGATCCAGTTCACAGTCGTGGAATTGGAGGATCACGGCTCGCCCTCGGTTCGTCGAACAGCAGTTTCCCAGACCGCTGCCGACAACACCGTAGCGACCAACCCTGGTCGGCGAGCCTACGAGTGGCTACGGCCGGGAAACAGCGGCGCCTGATCGAGCTCAGCCGCCCTGAGCTATCGCTCGACGATCTCGATCAGTGTGAAGCGCAACATTCCGGCATCGGCGGGAGGATTGTCGATCTCGTCGACACGAACGTCGACCACGTACGTGGTTCCCTCCTCGAAGGTGAAGCCATCGATCTGGTCGTAGAAGTAGTTGTATTGGCCATCTTCGGCCTCGGCGACCTGCATGCACTTCTGTGGCGCCGCCCCCACACAGTCGACGAGGTCGGGCTTGATCCACAGGCGTCGCACGCCGTCGGCGGGGCCATCCTTGCCAAACTCGACCGCTGGAGCGGTCGTCGAGTTCGTGTCGGTGGTGCCGGTTTCTGTAGTGCTGGTTCCCGTGGTGGTGTCTGTCGAACTCATGTCGGCGTCGGAGCCGCAGGCACCAAGCGCAAGAGCCACGATGATGGCGGCGGGAACAAGACAACGGTTCATTTCGCACCACCTCGGGCCGCTCATGGGGGAGTTCGATCGCAAACGCTTCCTTCTGTCTATACGACGTTCAGTGCAAGGGATTGGTTCCCGAAGATCACGGGCAGACTTGGGACGCGAGAAGTATCCGGCCGCAAGAGAACGCAGGCACTTTCCTCGTCCCAGCTGACCCGAAACGATTAGGGTCGAGACATGCAGCAACTTCCACGACGGGGATACACCCGAGACGAGATGTTGGCCCGCGTGGCTCGTTTCGACGAGCTCAAGGGCTCCGACGGCGGTCTCCCCGACAGCAAACACCCGAGTGCCGAACGAATCCTGTACAACGTCATCGGATTCCAACCACCCGAGAGCGACAACGAAGCGACAACGTCGCCGGTCGGCGAAGACGCTGCTCGAAACGCCGCCATCCCAATTCGCGAAGGATTCAACCTGGGCTACTGCCGTGCCAAGCCGGGCAAAGGTCCAATGATGCACAACCACGACACGAACGAAACGTTCATCTGCATGTCAGGTAAGTGGCGTGCGAGCTGGGAAGACGACAATGGCGGCGTCGAACATGTCGATCTCGATCCGCTCGATCTGATCTCGATTCCCGCCGGGGCCATTCGCCGTTTCGAGAACGTGACCGAGGGCGAGCCCGACGTCGATCATGTGCTGATGTTCGTGATCGGGGGTGATCAGCCTCAGGCTGAATTCACCGACGAGGCGATGGAAGAGCTCCGGGCCGCAGGCGTATGGCCACCGAAGGACTAGGCATTCCGCCGAGAGCAACAGAAAACGAAAGAGGCATGCATGGAAATTGTTGACAGGTCGAGCTTCAAGAAAACGATGAACGATGCCCTCCGTCTCGATCCGTCAGAGACCGTGGCCCTGACGGTCGACATGCAACGCGAGTATCTCGACCCCACGGTCGGTCAGTGTGTTGTCGAAGACGACGCCGCCGAGCGAGTGCTGACATGCTCCAAGACGTTCCTCGACGGCTGTCGGTCCCTCGGGATCCCGGTGATCCATGCGTACGTGACGCGTCGCCAAGAGGAACTCGATGCCGGCATCCACACCGGTGGACTCGCGTACAACATCATCGGCCGCGACATCGAGGCCTCACAAGCTCCTCATCTGCCGTCCAGAACACGGGGCGACCGAGTGGTCGGTTCCCCCGAATCCCAGGTGCCAGCCGATCTGGTCGAACCAAGTGACGTGCACGTGACCACCAAGAAGAGTCTCGACAGCTTCAGCGGCACCGACCTCGAGTTTCTCCTGCATCGGACCTACCGAGCGAAGAACGTCCTGCTCAGTGGCGTCAACACCGACACGTGCGTCTACTCGACGACATTCACGGCCGCGAACCTCGGCTACACCCCCGTCGTCGTGTCGGATTGTGTTGCGAGCATGCGTGGAAACGACAGTCACGAGATGGCGCTCGAGCTGATGGCCCGGTCGATCGCATGGGTGATGCCGAGCGACCAGATCCTCGAGCTGCTCGCGTCAGGCTGAGGCGGAATGCGATTTGCCTGCGATACAGGGGGAACCTTCACGGACTTGATCGTCGAAGACGACCAGGACCGGTTGCACATGTACAAGGCCTCCACCACACCGGCCGATCCGGTCAAGGGCGTTCTCGACGCATTGGCTCTCGCCGCGACTGACATGGATCTCTCTCTGGCCGAGTTGTTGAGCCGGGGCGAGATGTTGATTCATGGCACCACCCATGCCATCAACGCCATCATCACGGGCACCACTGCGAAAACAGCGTTCCTGACCACTGCCGGGCATCCCGACATTCTCGTGCTGCGCGAGGGCGGACGAATCGAACCGTTCAACTTCGTGGCCGCCTACCCCGAGCCGTACGTACCTCGAGCTCTGACGTTCGAGGTGCCCGAACGGATCAACAGCGCTGGCACAGTCCACACCCCACTCGACGAAGCAGCCGTCGTCAACATCGCCGATACATTACGGGCCCGGTCGGTCGAGTCGGTCGCGGTGTGTCTGTTGTGGTCGATCTCGAATCCAACGCACGAGCTTCGCGTCGGGGAGCTGCTCGACCAGCACCTGCCGGGTGTGCCCTTCACGCTCTCGCATCGGTTGAACCCGGCATTGCGCGAGTACCGCCGAGCCTCGTCCACGGCCATCGACGCGTCGCTCAAACCACTCATGGGCCGCTATCTGGGTGGACTGACCGAGCGCCTTGCAGACGCTGGATTTTCGGGACGGACGCTCGTACTGACGTCACAGGGAGGCATGCTCGATGCTGGCGATGTGGCACAGAAACCGATCCACGCGATCAATTCCGGCCCGTCCATGGCTCCGATCGCTGGGCGCCACTACGCACGCAGCGACTCGGACGCGCCGAACGTCATCATCGCCGACACGGGCGGCACAACGTACGACGTCAGTCTGGTGCGGCAAGGGCGAATCCCGCTGACCAAGGAGACGTGGATCGGCCAGCCCTTTCGCGGCCACATGACGGGCTTTCCCTCGATCGACATCAAGAGTGTGGGCGCTGGAGGAGGGTCGATCGCCTGGGTCGATGCGGGCGGACTTCTGCACGTGGGCCCGCAGAGTTCCGGCGCTGTCCCAGGGCCGGTGTGTTACGGCGCAGGCGGAACCGAGCCGACAATGACCGACGCCTGTCTCACGCTCGGGTATGTCGATCCTGACAACTTCCTGGGCGGAACCATGCAGCTCGACTCAGCCGCTGCCGCCAAAGCCATCGAGGACAAGGTTGCGGGACCACTCGGTATCTCGTTGCTCGACGCTGCCGGAGCGATCGTCAGCGTGGCCACCGAAAACATGGTGCAGGCGATCGCCGACATCACTGTCAATCAGGGAATCGATCCAGCCGACTCGGTGCTGATCGGCGGCGGAGGCGCGGCAGGTCTGAACTCGGTGGCCATCGCACGACGCCTCGGTTGCCCGAACGTGATCATTCCCGAGACCGGCGCCGGTCTGAGCGCTGCTGGCGCGCTGATGTCGGACCTCACCCATGAGTATCGGGCCACCTTCTTCACGACGTCGACTGCGTTCGATGACGACGGGGTCAACCGCGTGCTCGAGGAACTTCGCGAACAGTGCCAGACGTTCGTCGACGGACCCGGGTCGGGTGCCGAGAGCCACGACATCGAGTACACGGTCGAGGCACGCTACGCGTCACAGGTCTGGGAGATCGAAGTACCACTCATCGACAGCACGTTCGCGAACGCTGAGCAGTTGGCCAAGGTGGTCGAAGACTTCCATGCCACTCACGAACAGATCTTCGCTATTCGCGATCCCGGTTCGGTCATCGAATTCGTCGGCTGGACGGCAACAGCGCGATGCCATGTACGGCCTTTTTCCCACGAACAGCAAGGCGATCGCGGGCGCCTCCACACCAGCCGAGGCCGCTCGGTGTCGGGTACGCGAACGATCTATTTCGGAGGTGTCGGGCAAGTCGACGCGGCCCTCTACGACTTCGAGACGATGGAATCGAGCGTGGTGCATCGAGGTCCAGCGATCATCGAGTCCCCGTTCACCACCGTCGTCGCCGACGCAGAGACGACGTTTCAGCGCACGGCGAGCGGCAGTCTGCTGATGCAGCCATGACCAACACCAGCATGAACGATCAACTCGACGGAGCACAGCTGGCCATTCTGGCCAATCGCCTCGAAGGCATCTCGAGCAAGATGGGAAACACCTTGCTGCGCACCGGGCGCTCGGGGGTGTTGAACCGAGCGAAGGACTTCTCGTGCTGCATCCTCACGGCCGGTCATGACCTGTTGGCAGTTGCGGAAAGCTTGCCGATTCACGTGCTTTCAGGGCCTGACATCATGGCGGCATCGATGGTGGAGTTTCACCCCGAGCTACACCGAGGCGACGCGTTCTTGCACAACTCGCCGTATCACGGGTGCTCCCACCCAGCGGACCACACGATCATCATGCCGGTTGTCGACGACGGCGGAACACATCGATACACCCTGCTGGCGAAGGCCCATCAGGCCGACATCGGCAATTCGATTCCCACCACCTATCACGGCACCGCTCGCGACGTCTACGAAGAAGGTGCGCTCATCTTTCCAGCCGTGAAGGTCATGCGCGATTACGAGACGATCGACGACATCATTCGCATGTGCCAGATGCGAATTCGGGTGCCCGACCAGTGGTACGGGGACTTTCTGGCCATGCTCGGATCGGCGCTGATCGGCGAGCGCGAACTACTGGCGCTCGGCGCCGAAGTCGGGTGGGACACGCTCGAGACCTTCACGAACCAGTGGTTCGAGTACTCCGAAAAACGCATGATCGACGCGGTGCGCGAGGTCCCCGCTGGCGTCCACACGGCTCACTCGACCCACGATGCGATCCCGGGAACGCCGCCTGAAGGAATTCGGGTCACCTCCACCGTGTCCGTCGACCCCGAGGCGGCCATGATCGACGTCGATCTGCTCGACAACGCCGATCAGATGCACTGCGGACTCAACGTCTCTGAGGCCTGTACACGCACAGCGGCCTACATCGGCGTCTTCAACTCGATCGATCACACCGTCCCCAAGAATGCCGGGTCGCTTCGCCGCATTCGTCTTCACCTGAAGGACGGCGGCGTCGTCGGGATCCCCCGCCACCCGATCAGTTGCTCGGCATCGACGACCAACTTGGCCGATCGCATCGTCTCGGCGACACAACGCGCCATGGCCGAACTCGGCGACGGTTTCGGGATGGGCGAGGTCGGGTGTTTCTGTCCACCTTCGACCTCGGTCGTTTCGGGGGTCGACCCGCGGACCAACAAGCCGTACGTCAACCAACTCTTCCTCGGCCACACGGCAGGCGCTGGCGCGCCTCAACAAGACGCCTGGCTCACCATGCTTCACGTCGGCAATGGCGGCATGTGTTTCATCGACAGTGTCGAGCTCGACGAGGTGTACACGCCGATCCACGTGCGCACTCGCCGACTCGTGCCCGACAGCGAGGGTGCGGGACGGTACCGCGGAGCCTCCGCCATCGAGGTCGAGTTCGGGCCTGTCGACTGCCGCATGGAAGCGGGCTTCGTGGCCGACGGAAAGATCCACGTGCCACAAGGAGCTCGCGGTGGACACGCTTCACAACCGTCCGAACAACTCAAGCGCACTGGCGCGAACGACCTCGAAGTCCTCGATCAGTGCTCGATCGTTTGGGTCGAAGATGGGGAGGCGCTGGTGTCGGTTGCACAGGGCGGGGGCGGATATGGCGATCCACGGACCCGCGACCCCGAACGTGTGCGACACGACGTGAGCGAGGGTCTCGTCAGCCGCACGCGGGCCGCAGATGTCTACGCGGTTGCGATCACCGAAGACGATGAGATCGACGTCGAACAAACCGCCGCCTTACGCGGCGACAGGAGGCACGTATGAGAATGCAGGACAAGGTCGCGCTGGTCACAGGGTCGTCGGTCGGGATCGGTGAAGCGATCGCCAAACGGTTCGCGAAGGAGGGCGCGAAGGTTGCGATCAATTACAAGAGCAATGACGAAGGTGCAAACCGAGTCGTCACCGAGATCACCGACGCTGGCGGAACCGCCAAGCCGTTCAATGCCGACGTGTCGAAGGTGCCCGAGATCGAGCGGCTGGTCCAAACGGTGATCGACGAGTTCGGACGCATCGATGTCCTGGTCAACAACGCAGGTGTCTTTCGCACCGTTCCCATCATGGAGACAACCGAGGAGATCTGGGACGAGCAGCTCGATCTGAATCTGCGAGGCTATTTCTTCATGGTCAAGACACTCGTGCCTCACTTCCGTGAGAGCGGCGGCGGAAAGGTGATCAGCATCTCATCGATCGCCGGTACCGGTGCCTTCCCGAACTGTCCCGGCTACTGCGCCTCCAAGGGCGGTGTCGTCAACATGACAAAGGCCCTCGCAGCAGAATTGGGCAAGGACAACATCAACGTCAACTCGATCGCACCGGGCAATGTCGCAACCCCGCTCAACGCACACCTGCGCGTGCCTGGCAACGAGGACTACGTCAAGCTGATGGAAACGCTCACCCCGACGGGTATCGCATTCATGGACCCCGACGACATGACGGGAGCAGCGGTGTTTCTCGCCACTGACGACTCGAAGATGGTCCACGGCGAAACCATTCTCGTCGACGCTGGCTGGTCGGTCTGGTAGTGAGCTGTGAACAACGACATCAACTGGGAGGTTGAGAATGGTTGCGTATTGGATTGCCCACGTCGAGGTGACCGACCCTGAGGAGTACGGCAAGTACGCGGCGCTCGCCACGGTTGCGGTCGAATCCCACGGCGGTGAGTTTCTCGCTCGGGCTTCGAGAACGGTCTGGTTGGAGGGCAAGGAGCGGGCCCGCAACGTGGTCGTGAGGTTCCCGAGCGTCGAGGACGCCGAACGCTGTTACGTGTCGGATCAATACCAGGAGGCGCTGTTGTTCGCCCGCGATGCAGCGGTACGCGATCTTTGCATCGTCGAGGGCGACGAACCCTCCTAGTTGAGTCTCACATTTCCCGAGTCATCATCGTCGGAGAACTCTTGGTAGTGCGGATACGTCTGATGCATGTACCAGCTGTAGAACTCGTGGTACGACTCTGCTGGATACTGCGGTGGGTTGTCCGCGTCGTGGCAGGTGGGCAGGCATTCGGCAACCACTTCGAAGTTGGTGTTGACGAAACAGGCCATGGAATAACGATCGTTCTCACGAGGCGGAATGACCCTGTGCGGAGTCGCCCTGAACCTGCCATTCGACCATCGCTCGAGAAACTGCCCGAGATTCAAGATGATCGCGCCATCTTCCAGTTCTGGAACAAACCAGTTGCCATCCTTGTCGAGTAGCTGGAGACCTTCTTCTCGTGCGGGAGGCAAGAAGGTCATGAATCCGGTGTCGGCGTGTGCACCCAGCCCGTATTCGTCCTCTTCGAGAACAGGCTTCGGCGGATAGTGGGACATCCGGAGATAGGTGTAGTTGTTCTCGAAGTACGGATCGAAGAAGCCGTCGTCGAGCTCCAACGCCGAGGCGAACAGCGGAAGCATGCTCTTGCCGAGAGCAGTCATCGTAGACATGTACTCGAGGACCTTCTCCTTGAACCCCGGCAGGCCTTCAGGCCATTGATTCTTGGCATAGAACTGTTTGCCGGCAAGAACGCCTGGATCGTCGTCCTCGAATTCGCTCGCCATCACCAGGGTCGCGTTGAGGTCGAACTTCTTGTTCTCGGCGTACGTCGAGTGCTTGATCAATGTGGCCTTCGGGCGCACATATCCCCGTTGATGCTGATCGATCTCGATCCTGAGCTTTTCCTCAGCACGGAGGTCGTGGAATCGTTTCGTCTCGCGTTCGATGTCGTCGATGAGCTGTTGGGAGACACCGTGACCAACAACCGAACCGAACCCGACGTCCTCAGCGAGGATCCGCAGCTCCTGTGCGGCGAGTTCTTTGGCGCCTTCGGCTCCGTGCAGGAAGTCGTGGACATCGATGACCGGCAGCTTCCTCCGATCAACCTGGCGCGAGTCATGTTGTGAATTCGGGTTCTGTACCGTCATCTCACCTCCCAGTGCTCAAAACGTACTGCGAACAAACGGAATCGTACATTGGACACAGCCGCTTCTCCATCAAAAAGCGAGGCCTGAGGCCCTGAGCGTCTCGTGACACCTCGAATCGTCTGTGTTTTAGCGCCAGCCATTGCGACGGCGCCAGCCATTGCGACGATGCGCTCGCTGATGGAAGGATCGAGCAATGTTCGATGCCACCTCGCTGCCACCCATTCCAACCGCGACCAAATGGCGGGCACCCGAGCTCACACCGATCGAGAACATTCACATCAACGTCGACTTCTCCGACCTGGCTCCCGCGGCCGAGGAGCTGGCAGCTGCAGGGCGCTCAGCCGAAACGATCGAAGCCCACGAGATCCAGCTCGGCGCCGCTGAGGCAGGACTTTCGGCGTTGTCGGACACGTTGCGCAACGGTCGCGGCATCGCCGTCGTGCCCAACTTCCCCGTCGGACTCCCCCACGATGCAATCGAGCTGGTGTTCTGGCGATGTGGCCTCTTCCTCGGTACCCCCGTGTCGCAAAGCGTCATGGGCGATCGCTTGGGACATGTCATCGACGTGACCAAGACCGACCCGCATGCACGTGCGTACCGTCGGAACGAGAAACTCACGCCACACACCGACCCGGCGGACTATCTGGCATTCCTGTGCATCCAACCTGCGGCCGTCGGTGGCGAAAGCTTGTTCATGAGTGCGCTCGAGGTCCACGACATGTTGCGCGCCGATCACCCCGACCTCCTCGAACGGCTCTACCGCGGGTATCGGTGGTCTCGATTCGGTGAGCAAGCCGACAACGAAGACCCGATCACGCCCCACCGAATCCCGGTCTTCTCCGAACGCGACGGCCTGATCAGCACCAGAGTTGTCCGCCAGTACGTCGAGATCGCCGCCGACGAAGACCCATCGATCACGCTGGACGATCTGGACATCGCGGCCTTCGACTACATCGACGACGTCGCCATGAACCCCGAACTGGCCCTCCGATTCACCCTCACGCGAGGACAAGCGATCTTCGCCAACAACTACACCATCTGGCACGCCCGGACAGGATTCGAAGATGCCGAAGGCGTTCCTCCGCGGCACCTCCTCCGACTGTGGATCGATGGCGACCCGCGCAGACCTGTGGTCGATGACATCCAGATCTATCCGGGCACCGTCGGTATCGGTCCGCAACCTGGTCGGACCCCATCCTATGAAACCGACGTCGAGGTCATCTGAAGACGCGGACGAGAAGGTGGGAACCAAACCGAGGCCTCAGGCGTACCACAATCAGAACCGATCGTCGGTTGGGCGCAGTTTTCACGAGGTATGGACATGTTTCCCACGACAAAGAAGCTTCTGGCGGGTGGATGTGCACTTGCGATGGTGGCAACCGGATGCGGCGAAGACCTTCCCGACACTGCAAACGGCGAGAACGGCAACACGATCGAGAATGTCACGTTCAACAACGACGAAATCCAGCTGACGAGCGGCTTGGCAGCATTCGACAGTTGCGACGCGCTGCTCAGACACCTGCACACCGAGGGGGCCGAGCGAGTGGGCCCATGGGGCTTCGACACCGGTGGCTACTACGGCGGAATCGACGTCATGGAGACGATCGACATGGCGATGGATGACAGCGCCACCGAAGAAAGCGGCATGGACGAAGGAGGCATCGATGCAGCCCCGAGCGCCACGACAACGGCGCCAGCTACCAACGGTGATCCCGGCAGCGACGGCGAGCTCGAGGAAGGTGAAGACTTCTCCGGCACCAACAACCAAGAAGCTGGCGTCGACGAGCCGGACTTCGTCAAGACCGATGGCAAACGAATCCTCACGATCACCAATGGGCGCTTCACCTATGTTGACGGAGCCGAGGGAGACCCGGTCAAGAGGGGCTCGACGATGGTGGGACACGACACCAGGGACATGCTGGTCGTCGGCGACATCGTGTACCTGTTCAGCACGACCTGGGGCGACGGCGGCGGCGAACCATATCCGGTCGAACCGCTCGAGAACGACGAAGACATTGCTCGCATCCCGGGGCCAGGCAACTTCCAGGGCCCCCGAGCTCGAATCGTCGAACTCGACATCTCGGACCCCGATCGACCTTCGGTTGCGGGTCAGCTCGAGATCGAGGGGTACTACCTGAGCGCACGCCTCGTCGACGGCACCATCACCGTGGCCACCCAGTCCGACCAGCAGGACCTCGGCTTCGTGTTCCCCCAGGGCGAAAAGGGTGAAGATCGAGCAGCCGAATTCAACACGCAGGTCGTGCAAGAAACCGAGATCAGCGATTGGCTTCCGAGCTACGCACTCGAGGCGAACGGATCGACGTCGGAGGGCACGCTCACCGATTGCAGCAACGTCCATGCACCGGCCGAGTTCGCCGGCTTTGGATCGCTTTCGGTGATCTCGATCGACGGTGCTGCGGGACTTCGCAGCCCCGAGGCGGCATCGGTATTGGCTTCGGGTCAGAACGTGTACGCATCGACCGAATCGATGTGGATTTCCACCAACCAGTGGATCGACTGGGCAATCCTCGACGACACCGCTCGCCGAAACGCCGAAGCGTCCTACACCACCGATATCCACGGCTTCTCCATCTCGGGTGACCGTCCGGAGTACACCGCGTCGGGCACCGTCCGAGGACATCTCCTCAATCAGTTCGCTCTGTCCGAGTACGACGGCGTGCTGCGGGTCGCCAGCACCGACGGGACCATGTGGGGAGCCAATGACAGCTCCGAGAGCTTCGTGACGACTTTTGCGGTGTCTGACGACGAGCTCGTGCAACTCGGGCAAGTCGGGAACATGGGCAAAGGTGAGCGAATCTTCTCGGTCCGTTTCGTCGGTCCTACCGCCTACGTGGTGACGTTCCGACAAACCGATCCCTTCTACACGGTCGACCTTTCCGATCCCGTTGCGCCCACCGTTCTGGGAGAGCTGAAGATCACCGGTTACTCGGGCCAACTCCACCCGCTCGGCGCGAACCACGTACTCGGAATTGGCCAAGAGGCAACCGAAGACGGTCGCACGACTGGAGCGAAGATCACCTTGTTCGATGTGTCGGACCTCGCGAACCCAGTCGACGTCGACACCTGGACGGCACCGAACAGTTGGACCGACGCCGAGTGGGACCACAAAGCATTCCTCTGGTGGGCACCCGAGAACCTCGCCGTGATTCCGGTTTCCAACTGGCAAGAGCAATTCTGGGGAGCCATCGCGTTCCGGATCGACCTCGAGGCCGGCACGATCGAAGAAGCCAGTCGAATCAGTCACGAACCCGACGCCACCAACAGGATCGGAACAACCGAGTGCAGCGTGGTCGATGCAGCGCAACTCGAAGAATTCCAGGGTGAAGATGGCGAGCTCTCAGCCTTCGCTGAGGAAGCGACATGGATCGCCCAAGACGGCGGCCAGATCCAAGTGTGCGAGACCGGCGAGACCGGTGCCACCGGTCTGCATTGTGAACGTTGGGACTGGCTCGACACCGATGGACTCAGCGCCACCGGCGATATCGAAGTCTGTTGGCCACCGGGGCCTCAGGGCGACCCAGTCGTTCGTAGCCTTGTCATCGGCGACACGCTGTGGTCACTCAGCTGGTCTCGACTCCAGGCCAACGACCTTTCGACGTTCGAGGCTGGCGCCTTCGTCGAGCTCGGGGGCTGAACCGCACTGGTCTCGAGGCGCGGCCTAGAGCGAGAAGATGAACTGCTCTTCGGCGGCCAAGACGTCGACGATCGTCTCTGCCATCCGAAACCCGTGACCTTCGCCGGGATAGAGGTGGTAGGTGACCGGAACATCGTTCTCACGCAAGGCCTCGACGATTGCCTCGGCCTGGTTCGGGGGCACAACCATGTCATCTTCGCCCTGCAAGACGAGCATCGGTGCGGCAATCTTCTCGGCGTGCGAAATCGGCGATCGTTCGATGTAGACAGCCTCCTCTTCCGGCCAGCTTCCGATCAGGCGATCGAGGTACCGAGCCTCGAACTTGTGGGTATCGGCGGCGAGTGCTCGGAGATCTGTGACGCCGTACCGACTGATCCCACCCGAGAAGACGTCGTGATGTGCAAGGGCATTGAGAACCGTCAGGCCGCCTGCGCTGCCGCCTGCAATCGTCATCTTGTCCGCGTCGACTCTGCCGACCGCGGCCAGATGTTTCGCCGCCGAGACACAGTCGACAACATCGGTCACCCCCCAGCCACCCCGGAGTTCGTTGCGATAGATCCGGCCGTAGAGCGTCGACCCCCGATAGTCGACATCAGCGACGGCCACGCCGCGACTCGTCCAGTACCGAATCACCAAATTGAGCTGCCGCCTCGCCGCCGCCGTTGGCCCACCGTGCACCATGACCAACAACGGGGGCAACGTTGCGTCGGACGTATCGGACCCATCGTGATCCCCAGGTGTCGCTGGCTCGTAGAACAGCGCGTGTGCAGTGGTGCGCTCCGAGCCATCGCCACCGACCTCGAAGGTGATCAGCTCGGGCTCGGGGAACAGCGCAGGGTCAAGCCCGAGGTCACGCGGCTCAGAGATGCGCGTCGCAGTCGCGCCATCATGGATCCACACCGCCGACTCCTCTGAGTACGAGGCTCCGGCGTACACGACACGACCGTCGTCGAGTGCACGGATCGAATTGACTGCGGTGTGACGATCTTCGACGAATCCCGACGGGAATCCGATCGTGTCACCGCGGCCCGTGCCTGCGACGATGACCATACCCTCCTCGGTCTCGCACCAGCGGCTGAGACCAAACACCCAACCGGGGGTGGCGACTTCGAACTCACCTTCGATGACTGGCAACTGCGCGCCGTCGTGAAGCGAGACCTCGACGAGATTCCACCAGTTCGACCGATCGGTGACCGCCAATAGTCGCCCATCGGCGGTCCAATCCGGAAGCACGATCGATTCGGTCTCTCCTGGAATGCCTCGGACGACCGGCTCGGGTTCGCCGTCCATCCACTCGGGACCGATCACGATCAGCTCGGTCGCATCCCAGGGCATGTCGGGGTTGTCCCAGGCAACACAAATGAGCTGTCCGCCGAGTCCGAACCGGGGGGACGAAAAGAAGTCGTGTGAGCCGAGCAGGGTGAGTTCTTCCCCCTGCCCATCGATACTGACCGCAACGATCTCGTTCACGACCGGGCAGTCGGCATCGCCGTCGTGACGTTCACGTACACACACGAACCATTGACCGTCTGGGCTGAATCGGCCGTCGGCGTAGCGGTATCCCGATGACGTCAGCTGGGTTTCCTTCGCCTGCGCCATGTCGATACGGAAGAGTTCGCCTGCTCGAGCGTCATCGCTGAAGACCAAGACGCCATCTGCAACCCACCACGCGCCACCCCCGTACTCGTGGACCCTCGTACGGACATTCACATCCGATCCAACGACATCTGTGATCTCACCGTCGCGCCATCGCACAATCGCAGTGCGTCCTCCCTCTGAGGGGCGGCTCTCGGCCCAGTACACGTCGGTCCCGTCGGCAACGACTTCTGAAATTCCGACTGCTCCAGAAACAAGCAGTTCAGCAGTGATGGGAGAGTCGATCATCTCGAGGAGATTATCCGAGGTATGCACCAGAGTTCGAACCTACGAAGCCGGTTCGGACGTAGCCGACCCCTCTGGTCAGGAGAGGAAGTCGACGATGCGCTGGACCCCTTCGCCCAGATCATCGTCGCCGAGCGCGAACGACAGCCGCGCCGCGCCGCCGGCACCGAACGCTTCTCCGGGCACGATGGCGACCTTGGCATGTTCGAGCAGAGCCGCCGCCAGATCGAGCGTTGTGTCGATCTGAATTCCACCGATCTTTTGTCCGAGCATCGACTCGAAGCTCGGGTAGGCATAGAACGCACCCTCGGGCTCGACGATCTCGATACCCGGCACGGCTGACAACATCGCAAACATGTTCTTGCGCCGACGATCGAAGGCCTCGCGCATCTCCGCCACGGCATCGAGCGGCCCCGAAACCGCCGCCAGAGCCGCACGTTGTGCGACGTTGTTGACGTTCGACGTCACGTGGGACTGCAGGTTGCTCGTTGCTTTGACGAGATCGGTGGGTCCGATCATCCACCCAACTCTCCAACCGGTCATCGCATACGTCTTGGCGACCCCGTTCAGAATGAGCGTCTTGTCCGCGAGCTCGGGCACGACGACTGGCATCGAGTGATGTTCGTTGTCGCCGTAGACGAGATGCTCGTAGATCTCGTCGGTGATGACCCACAGGTCGTGCTCAGCGGCCCATTGACCGATCGCTTCCATCTCGGAACGGGTGTACATGGCGCCTGTCGGGTTGGAAGGCGAGACGAACAGGAACACCTTGGTCTTATCCGTGCGTGCTGCCTCGAGTTGCTCGACGGTCACTTTCCAGCCAGATGCGACGGTCGTGAGAACCGGGACATGTGTCGCTCCGGTGAGCCCAATCGCCTCTGGATAGGTGGTCCAATACGGCGTGGGCACGATGACCTCGTCGCCGGGGTCGCACAGCACGGCGAACGCGTTGGCCACTGCCTGCTTTCCCCCGTTGGTGACGATGACGTTGGCGGCCTCACATGCGAAACCCGAATCGCGAAGTGTCTTCGCTGCGATCGCCTCGCGAAGGTCCGGCAGGCCCGCCGACGGTGTGTACTTGTGGTTCGCTGGATCCGAACAGGCAGCGATCGCGGCATCGACGATGTGTTGTGGTGTCGGGAAGTCGGGCTCACCCGCTCCGAAGCCGATCACCGGCTCTCCAGCGGCCTTCAGCGCCTTCGCCTTCACAGTGATCGCGAGCGTGGCTGATTCGGCGATTGCGCCAACTCGATCCGAGATGCGGGGACCCATGGAAACTCCAAGAAAGTTTGTTGTGCGGCCAGCGCGAATTCGCCGGTTCCAACTGCGAAACTAGCCGGTATGACAACCATCCCAGACATCACGATTCCCGACTCGATGCGCCCGCTCGATGGCCGCTTCGGCTCAGGCCCATCGAAGGTGCGCTCCGAGTCCGTCGCGGCGCTCGCCGCCGAAGCCGACACGTTCCTCGGAACCAGCCACCGCCAAGACGGTGTCAAGATCGTCGTCTCCGCACTCCGCAACGGACTGCTCGAGATGTTCGACGCACCCGATGGCTACCAAATCTTGATGGGCAACGGTGGAGCCACCCTCTTTTGGGATGCCGCCACGTTCGGACTCATCGAGGACACCGCACAGATGCTCGTCTCCGGAGAGTTCTCCAGCAAGTTCGCAAAGGCGGTCGCACTCGCCCCACATCTCGGCGACCCAGAGGTGATCGAGGGCGAACCAGGGACGGCGCCCGCCATGATCGCAAATGACGGCGTCGACGCGTACTGCTACCCCCACAACGAAACGTCCACCGGTGTGGCCTTCCCGGTCGTACGCCCCGCCGGCGACGGGTTGGTCTTGGTCGACGCAACATCGGGCGCGGGTGGACTCCGCTTCGATGCTGCGAACGCCGACGTGTACTACTTCGCCCCGCAGAAGTGTTTCAGCTCCGATGGCGGACTCTGGATCGCGCTCTGCTCACCAGCGGCCATGGAACGAATCGATACGATCGCTGCAACGGATCGTTGGATGCCCGAGATCCTCAATCTCAAGACAGCGATGGACAACTCACTCAAGGACCAGACGTACAACACCCCGGCACTTGCAACGATCTACTTGGCACTCAAGTACACCGAATGGGTGAACGAGAATGGCGGGCTGAACTTTGCAGCAGGGCGATCCGATCAGTCGGCGGCGACGCTCTACGGGTGGGCAAACGCCCGCGATTATGCAACTCCGTTTGTTCAGGACGAAGCGATTCGCAGCCACGTGGTCGCGACGATCGACCTCGACGAGAGCATCGACGCCGACACGGTCGTCGCCGTACTTCGCGCAAATGGCATCCTCGACACCTCGGGGTACCGCAAACTCGGTCGCAACCAGATGCGGATCTCGATGATGCCCAGCGTCGAACCATCAGACATCGAAGCGCTCACCCACTGCATCGATCACGTCGTGGCAGCCCTGCGCTGACCTGCCGCTGCACAGATCTGGGATTGGATTGGTCAGCTGGAGCTGAATTCGCCGCGCAGGTCGATGTCGCGATCGATGTCGCGATCGACGGTGGCTGGCGACTGCGACGAGGTGACCGTCTCCAACGTCTCGAAGATCTCACCGAGCTCAGCCTTGTTGAGCGTCTCCTGATCGATGAGTGCCTCGGCCAGACGATCCAACACCGGACGGTGCAACGTCAGCAGCTCGCGAGCTTCGTTCGCAGCTTCATCGACCAGTGCACGCACCTCATCATCGATCTTGCTCGCGATCACATCGGAGTAATTCTGCTTGGTCGATGACGCGTACGACTCGCCAACACCCAAACCAAACTTCTGGAGTCCGAGGTTCGGACTCATTCCGTAGTCGGTGACCATTGATCGGGCGATCACGGTCACGCGTTCGATGTCATTGGCGGCGCCGGTTGTTGGATCGCCGAAGATCAACTCTTCGGCGATCCGACCTCCAAGCAGCATCGCCATCTCGTCAGTGAGTTCGGACCGGCTCTTCAGCACCTTGTCCTTGTCGGGCAGAGCCAGCGTCCAACCAAGTGCCTTGCCACGAGCGATGATCGAGACCTTGTGAATCGGATCGGTGTTCGGCAGCACGTGACCAACGAGCGCGTGCCCGGCCTCGTGGTAGGCAATCACGTACTTCTCTTTGTCCGAAAGTGTGGTCGAACCCTTTTCTGGACCGGCGATCACACGGTCGAGCGCGTCGTCGACCTCGGCTTGACCGATCGTCGTCTTGTGTCGGCGAGCCGCGAGCAGCGCAGACTCGTTGAGCAGATTCGCGAGATCGGCGCCGGTGAACCCCGGCGTACGTCGCGCAATGGTCTCCGGGTCGGCGTCTGGTCCGAGTGGCTTGCCCTTGGCATGTACAGCAATGATTTCTCGTCGACCGGCCAGATCGGGTCGCTCGACACCCACCTGGCGGTCGAATCGGCCAGGACGAAGGAGGGCGGGATCAAGGACGTCAGGTCGGTTCGTCGCCGCAATGAAGATCACTCCGGTGTCGACATCGAAACCATCCATTTCGACCAACAACTGGTTGAGGGTCTGCTCGCGTTCTTCGTTTCCGGCTCCACCGCCGCCACCGCGATGGCGACCCACCGCATCGATCTCGTCGACGAAGATGATGGCTGGAGCTTCCTTCCGGGCTTCGTCGAACAGGTCTCGAACGCGACTTGCCCCAACCCCTGCGTACATCTCGACGAAGTCAGAGCCTGACAGTGTGAAGAACGGGACACCAGCTTCGCCGGCCACTGCGCGGGCGAGGAGTGTCTTGCCAGTTCCTGGCGGGCCATAGAGCAAGACACCCTTGGGGATCTGTGCACCCATGTTCTGAAAGCGCTGTGGATCGGAGAGGAACTCCTTGATCTCACTCAGTTCGACGACGGCCTCGTGTGCTCCAGCCACGTCCGCGAACGTGACCTCTTGGATTTCGCTCGACTTCTTTCGCGTCTTGGCAGTGAACTTCTTGCGAGCAGCCTTGCCGCCGTTCATGCGGCTGAGGATCGCCCAAACGAGCACGATCATCAGCAGCAACGGGGCGAGCGTTCCGAAGATTCCGAACCAGTTCGTTCCCGCTTCGGGCTGAACCGTGACGATGTCGATCTCTGGCCGCGCCTCGAGCAGCGAAGTGACGAGCTCATCGCTGTATCCCGGCGGAATGACGGAGCGGAAGGTCTCCCCGGATCGAAGCTCACCTGTGATGCTTGCCGAGCCTTGGGTGAAATCGACCGCGGCAACCGAACCGGTTTCGACCGCGGCAGCGAAGACGCCGAACTCCATCTCAGGGGGTGGAGCAGGTGCCGGCTCGTCTCCGAAGGTCACCACCACCAAAAAGGTGGTTGCGATCGCCAGAAGTAGAAGGAGAACCCGAAGTCGTGTTGTGCTGT
>CAJQNJ010000021.1 GCA_905479685.1 uncultured Acidimicrobiales bacterium | reverse complement strand
CCCGGGCCCGTCGTCAACGGAAGCTACTGCTCCAGGCGTGGAAGGCGATCGACTACGGACGAAGCCTCTTGCGTCCGGCTGCGGTTGCGTTCGTGCTCTCGATGCTGTTCGGCCTCGTCTACAGCCTCGATCTCCATCTCGGCTGGGGCCTGATGGACTACTCCGGCACGGCGCAGGGCTGGCTGACGCCGTTCTACTACTCGATCGTGACGTACACCACGCTCGGCTTCGGTGACATCACACCGACCCACTGGGTCGGTGAGCTGGTGGTGGTGGTCGAGGTACTGCTCGGCTACTTGACGCTCGGCTTGTTGCTGACCATCTTGGCCAACAGCGTCGCCCGGCGCAGTTGACGCGTTGTCGGCCTTCGAACGGGGCTCGGGAGATCAGTCCTGCTGCTGGACGACGTGTGTCGGAAGGTCGACGGTGAACGTCGAGCCGACACCCAGTTCGCTGTCGAGCGTGATGGTCCCGCCCATCATTTCGCACAGCTGGCGTGTGAGTGCCAAACCGAGGCCTGTGCCGCCGAAGTCACGCGTGGTCGATTCGTCGGCTTGGCTGAACTCCTCGAATACGGCATCGAGCTTGTCCGGGGGAATACCGATCCCGGTGTCGGAGACGGCGAACGAGATTCGATCACCAGCCGGGTTGGCCGTGTGTTCGACGCGGAGGGTGACCGTACCCGCGCTGGTGAACTTCGCAGCATTCGACAACAGGTTGAGGAGTACTTGTCGAAGCTTGGTGGTATCGGTGTCGACGGTGCCGAGGTCGTCGCCGGTTTCGAGGACGAAGGTGTTGTCGTTTTTTTCGAAGAGCTGGTGGGCTGTCGCAGTTACGCCGTCGAGCACGGTCTTGAGCTCGGTGGTCTCGATGAAGAGGTCCATGCGGCCAGCCTCGATCTTCGACAGGTCGAGGACGTCGTTGATGAGCGACAGCAAGTGGGTGCCAGACACCCTGACCTTTTCGAGGTCGGGAATGAAGTCGTCGAGCTCTTCGTCCTCGGCCTCCTCGATGAGCATCTCCGTGTAGCCGATGATGGCGTTCATCGGTGTTCGTAGCTCATGGCTCATGTTGGCGAGGAAGGCGCTCTTGGCGCGGTTCGCCTCGTCGGCTGCCTCACGCTGTACCACCAGCTCGTCGAGCGCGGTCTCGAGCTCGGCAGTGCGCTCCTTGACGGTCTCCTCGAGCTGCACCTTGGCGTTCTCGAGCGCGCGGTTCTGTTCCTGGATCTCGGACAGCAGCTGGTCGCGGGTCTTCTCGGTCACGACCTCGGTGGCGAGGTGTATCGCGCCCGGCGGTGCGGTGATTCCGGCAAGGGCGACGGTCAACTCGGCGGAGTCGCCACGATGGGTGATGTCGTCGAAGAAGGCGAGCGCAGCCTCGGGAACTTCGACGCCGGTCAGCGGTGCGATGATGATGGACCATCGAAGGCGGCCACTCTCTTCGTGCACGACGAGATCGACGTCGATGATCTCATGTACCGGGTGTGCGGCACGCAGAACGTGTGCTGTGGCCGTTGCGATCCGTGTCGCTCGAATCTCCGGCGCACCGAACGCCAGGAGTGCTGCTCTCACCTTGGAGCGCGCCTCGACGATCGAGGCCGTCGTACTGATCGGAATCGAGCCGAGCGTCGTCATCGCGCGAACCTCACCACCGCACAGGCCGCGTCGTCGTAGCCTCGCCCGAAACTCGTGACGATGCGTTCGGCGGCCTTCCCTGGCGGATCGGTCACGACGCCAGGGTACTCGGCCCTCTCGAAGCGGTCCCCGACCCCGTCCGTGTAGGAGGCGAATGTGTCATCACCGATCTGGTACTGGCTGAGACGCGGTCGATTCGCTCGCTGACCGAGGGTGCCCTCGGTCCACGGCACCCGCACTTCGTTCGTGCCGAACAGGCGTGCTCGCACATTCCCGACGCTGGCAAAGCTGATCGAGCGCGTCGCCGCTTGGGTGACGGCGACACACGCTGCGGCACCGTCGGTGCCCTGGAGCGCCGTATCGAGCCGCTCCACAACGAGCAGCACGTCGGCAGGCTCGTCGAAGTCGGCCAGGGCGCGCTGGGCGAGCCGGGCGACCCGAGCCGCGTTCGGCCCATGTCCGAGCGCGTCGAGAACCACGACCAGTGCCTCCGATCCGAATTTGCGCAACACGATCAGATCGCCGGATTGGGTTTCCGAACGATGTGGGCGGAGATAGGAACCGATCTCGTATCCGCCCGCTCCTTCCTCCGTGAGCCGGCCGTGCTGGCCGCGATCCCCCTGGTAGCGGACAGGTCCCGTCGCCGGCCGAGTCCGATCGAAAGCTCGGCGATCGGGTCGCCTCGAGAGATACTTCCGCATCGTGACGACGGTGCCGACGCCGGGCGTCGAGCGAACGTCGAACTCGTCCATGAGCCGCTGCATCCCGGGAAGCCCGAGGCCCAATGTGCCGCTCGTGCTGAAGTGATCGCTCATCGCCTCCTCGAGGTTCTCGATACCTGGGCCGCTGTCTCGCGCGACGATCTCGAGGCCGACTGAAGGCTTGTCGACCTGCCGGACCACCACTTCGCCGAATCGCGCGTACTTGATGATGTTCCACGCGACTTCGGACACGGCGGTCGCGATCGAGCCGACGGTGGCGTCGTCGAAACCGACCGCTCTGCTCGCCTCCAGCGCCGACGCAATTGCGGCGGAGACGTTTCGTTCATTCCGGATCGGGGTCGTGCGTTTCATGCTGGTGCTCGTCGTCGGCGACCGGCAGAGAACGCCTTCGGTCTTGCCTTGCTTCGTCGTGGGACTCGGCCAAGATGTCGAGCGCGTCGTCGATGGTCCGGGTCGCGTCGATCTCTTCGAGATCGACGTCCAGGTCGACCAATGCCGATACCACCCCGGGCCGGAGACCACAGAGCACCGGCCGGGCACCCATGAGCTTGGCCATCTCCATCGTGCCGAGCAGCACCTCGAACTCGTCGGGCTCCAGGAGTTCGACGCCCGAGAGGTCGACGGCGAAACCGTGCACACTCGTGCTGCCGATCATCTCGAGGCCGTCGTGCTGGAGGGCGATGATCACGTCCGGCGTCACATCGGTCTGGATCGAGGCGATGACGCTTCCTCGAGACATCCTGAGTGGGATGCTGTTTCGGTGCGATGGCTCGTTCATTTCACGCGTGTTCGGAGATCTTGATGCCGACCCGCTGGAAGGCGAGGGCGATCGCGTCTCGCATGGTCGAGGTCGTCCGGAGGCGCCCGACCTCGATGCCGAGGTCGACGATCGTCTGGGCGATCGACGGAGACAACCCGGAGATGATCGATTCGCAGCCCATCAGCCGGGTGGCTTTCGTGACCCTGAAGAGGTTGTTTGCGACTGCGGTGT
>CAJQNJ010000020.1 GCA_905479685.1 uncultured Acidimicrobiales bacterium | reverse complement strand
AGCAACGCGTCGACAAGCGATGCAGCCGCATCAACCACGTGTTCGCAGTTGTCCAAGAGGATGAGACGGGATGAATGCTGGAGGTGCGTGATGATGCCGTCGATCGTTTCCTCGCCGAACTGCGGATTGAACGAGATGGCTGCTGCCAGCGCATTCGGCACAGATTGTGGGTCGGAGACCGATCCGAACTCGACAAGCCATACTCCGTCGGGCCAAGAACCGAGAGCCTGCCTCGCCGTGTGAAGGGCCAGAGTGGTTTTTCCGACACCCCCGATACCTGTCAGCGTGACCAGACGAGAGTCACTGAGGAGCGAGTCGACCTGCCGTATCTCCTCGGAGCGGCCGATGAACACCGACCCACGATGATCGATGTTGCCGCTCGCAGCATCGGCATCGGCCGCCGGGGGACTCAACTCTGGGTCTTGCCGCAACATCTGGCTTTCGAGCGATCGAAGTGCCACGGATGGCTCGAGTCCGAGTTCTTCGCCGAGTGTTCGGTGCGCCTCCTGATAGACGCGCAACGCCTCGGCCTGGCGCCCAGAGCGATATAGGCACAGCATCAGCTGCCCCCAGAAGGGCTCACGGAACGGATATTCACGGACCAGAACCTCGAGCTCACCCGTGAGCTCCCGCGCGGATCCGAGCTCGATGTCCAAGGCGATGCGACGCTCGAGGCTCTCCAACTTGAGCTCTTCGAGTCGCTGGGCCTCGAGCTGAGCGAACGTCAGGTACGAAACGTCAGAGAGAGCGAGGCCGTTCCACATGTCGAGCGCCACAGCCAGTTCGGCCGATGCTCGCTGCGGGTTGTCCTCGGCAACCTGAAATGCATCTGCTACGTCTCGTTCGAATCGGTCAGCGTCCAACGTGATGGATGCAGGGTCGATGACATATCCCGCAGGGGTCGTTGCGATAACGGTGCCATCGGATCCGCGTGCTCGCCGTGGTTCCAGGACGTCGCGCAGTTTGGAGAGATGAAACTGCAGAGCCTTGATCGTCGGCGTGTCTTCCTCCCACACTGCATCGAGAATCCGATCGGCGGAGCACACCTGGCCTCGGTTGACGAGCAGGTACAGGAGCAGGGCTCGTTGCTTGGGCGAGCTGACGACAATACGGTCGCCGTCGGGCGCAACGATTTCAAGCGCCCCGAGAACGTGGAACTCCAAGAGCATGGTCCCTCCGACGGGTTGCGGCGACTGTATCGCGAGTCTCTCCGACGAAGCGCCGACGTCGGGTCCCGTGAGAGATGTCGTAGTTCGTGCGCCGGCCGTTGACACTGCAGATTCACCTTCCTGATCGAACGCTCACGATGCAGTATCGGACCCGTCGTTTAGCAATCGGTTAGTCGAGCCGAGGGAAAGCGCCCAGACCGATCCCGATCGTCGAGAAAGGATCGAGTGCGCGCCGCGCAATGTTGGGCACGCATGGTGTTGTCGAGCTGCAGTTGGCGGCTGAGATGATGCGCGACAACACTGTGGTCACTGAATTGTCGACCGCCGGGAGAACCTTCACATGGCGCAGCACAAGTACTTGCTTTCCGAAGACCAGATGCCAACGCAGTGGTACAACGTCGTTCCGGACCTCCCGTCGCCGCCTCCGCCTGCGTTGCATCCGGGAACTCTCGAGCCCGCGGGGCCTGATGACTTCGCTCCGCTCTTTCCGATGGACCTCATCATGCAAGAGGTCAGCCAAGAGAGCTACATCGATATCCCCCAAGAGGTGCAGGACATCTACAAGATCTGGCGTCCGTCGCCATTGTTCCGAGCACATCGACTCGAACAACTCCTCGATACTCCCGCGAAGATCTTCTACAAGTACGAAGGAGTCAGCCCCGCTGGTTCCCACAAGCCCAACACATCGGTACCGCAGGCGTACTACAACGCAAAAGCAGGCGTTCGCAAGCTCACTACCGAGACGGGCGCTGGCCAGTGGGGCTCGTCACTCGCATTTGCGTGTGCGCAATTTGGTCTCGAGTGCGAGGTGTGGCAGGTCGCCGCGAGCTACAAGCAGAAGCCGCACCGCAAGACCATGATGGAGATCTGGGGTGCAACCGTGCATCCAAGTCCATCTGATGTCACCGAGTTCGGTCGGTCGCTGCTCGCCGAGAACCCCGACCATACCGGCAGCCTTGGTATTGCGATCTCTGAGGCGGTCGGCGAGGCAGCACCACACGATGACGTGCGGTATGCGCTCGGCAGCGTGCTCAACCATGTGTTGATGCATCAAACGATCATCGGTGAAGAAGCTCTGCTCCAGATGGAGATGGCAGGCGAAACACCAGATGTGCTGGTCGGCTGCACGGGCGGCGGGTCGAACTTCGGTGGTCTTTCATTCCCGTTCCTTCGTGAGAAGCTGAAGGGAAACATGAACCCGAAGATTCGGTGCGTCGAACCTGCCGCGTGTCCGAGCCTGACCCAGGGTGAGTACCGCTACGACTTCGGAGATTCGGCTGGTATGACGCCGTTGATGAAGATGCACACGCTCGGCCACAACTTCATACCCGACCCGATTCACGCTGGTGGATTGCGCTATCACGGCATGAGTCCACTCGTGAGCCACATCTACGAGCTGGGATTGGTGGAGGCCGAATCGATCGGTCAGGTGGAATGCTTCACCGGTGCGCTCCGGTTCGCCAGGGCAGAGGGCATTGTGCCTGCACCAGAACCCACGCACGCGATCGCTGCCGCGATTCGCGAGGCAAATCGGGCGAAAGAGACGGGCGAAGAGACAGTGATTCTCACTGCGCTTTGTGGCCACGGCCATCTCGATCTCGCAAGCTACGACGCCTTCCTCTCGGGCGAGATGGTCGATCACGACCTGTCAGAGGAGGCAATGGCCGTGGCGATGGCCCAAGTTCCACAAATGTCCCAGTAACTCGAAAGAACAGAAGAAACTGGTTCGCATTGTCCGAAACCGCAAAGACAGTCCAGGTTCGAGATGGGAGCACAGCGATCGCATGTGACCCCGCGGTTCCCGAGAGAACGTTTCTCGAGCGCCGCTTTGCGGCATCGTAGATTCCGATAGTCCATACTCTGTCCATGGCGCAGCCACTCCATGACATGACGGCGGTCGAGCTCGCACACGGCATCGTGGCGCAAGATTTCTCTTGTGTTGAGGTCGTGTCCTCCCACCTCGACCGGATCGACGAGATGAACGGTTCCATCAACGCGATTGTGTCCATGCGGAGCCGCTCCGAGATCGTGGCCGATGCAGCCATCGCCGACTCGATGGAGCCGATTGGTCCTCTTCACGGGCTTCCGGTGGCGATCAAGGATCTCGACGACGTTGCGGGTCTGCCGACGCGCTCTGGTTCGTTGGTGACCAGCGATGAGCCAGCGTCCCAGGACGGATACATCGCAGCGCAGTTTCGTCGAGCTGGAGCCATCATCGTTGGTAAGACGAACACACCCGAGTTCGGAATTGGATCACAGACCTTCAACCGGGTCTTTGGCGCGACTCGAAATCCGTGGAACCTGAGCCGCACAGCGGGCGGAAGTAGTGGTGGTGCAGCAGCTGCGATCGCTGCGCACATGGTGCCTCTTTCAGATGGAAGTGATCTTGGTGGATCCCTTCGCAATCCGGCCGCTCTCTGCGGCATCGTCGGCTTGAGACCGAGTATCGGACGTGTCGCGGAGCCAGATGCTGTGGCATTACATCCACGCCTCGGTGTTCATGGACCAATGGGGCGCACCGTCGCAGACACAGCGCTGTGTCTGTCGGCCCTTGCAGGACCGCATGCATTTGACCCGTTGTCGCTGCCTGAATCCGGCGACGAGTTCGGGGGACCCCTGCCCGTGGCGACCTCGGCCCGCCTGGCCTGGGCAGGCGATCTCGGATTGTTCACGTGCGAGCGGGACGTTCTGTCGATCTGTGAAGAGGCGGCTCGCAGGATCGAATTGGTTGGAGGCACGTTCACCCGAGCGCAGCCAGATCTCCAAGACGCGATGTCCACATTCAGGGTCCTCCGCGGCGTCGACCTGAATCGCCTGGGCCGAACGTTTTCGATGGAGTCATTCTTGCAACTGAAAGACACGATGCGAGAGAACATCGAATACGGCAGATCGTTGTCCGTCGACGACATCTTGGACGCGGACGCTCGGCGTGCCGACCTCCACCGGACAATGGCGTCGTTCTTTGATGCCTATGACGTGTTGGCATTGCCGGCTGCCCAGGTGACGCCGTTCCCCATCGAGATCGAGTACCCGACCGAGATCGAGGGCGTCGTCATGGACGACTACCTCGACTGGATGAGCACGGCATGCATCATCACGCCCACCGGCTGCCCAGCGATATCTATACCTGCCGGGTTCACCGATGACGGTCTCCCGGTTGGACTACAGCTGGTGGCTCGCGTCGGTTGCGATCGTGAGTTGCTCGAGATCGCGTCTGCAATCGAATCGGCCAGCCCGCATCGCAAGGCTCCGCAGCCCGTTGCCTGAACCTGTCACGCTCGTTCAGCTACCGCTCGCAGAAGGTGTTGGGTCAAGTCAGGGAGTTGTGCGCTGGCGTTGAGTCCACTCGTGGATGGCATGACGTACGCAGGACGCCCACCGACATCGTGCGGTTGCCAACCAGGGGTCGCCTTCCGATCGACAGCGGCTCGCCATCCAGCCAGACCCACAAAACAGAGTGATCCCGGGTGAAGCCACTCAACGAGCCGTTCGAGCCGGGCGAATCCGTCCACGAACTCCACCCGATCGAGTTCGTCAGCTCGACGAGTCGTGCGTTTGACGAGGTCGGTCATTCCGATGTGATGTGTGTGCAGCAACGCGTGAGGATCGCGGTCGATCTCAGCCAAGCCAGCGCCGAGCATTGCCGGCCAGAAGCGGTTGCCTGGCCGAGCAAAGGCAACAGCGGAGTCTGCAGACGCCGGCGACGGGTTCAGCCCACAGATGAGCATCTGCATGCTCGGAGATACGGAGTCGGCGAGCGTCCAGAGACGTTGCCCGGTCGGAGAGAAGCCGGCACCTTCGAGCACGTCTGACCAACGCTGATCGCCGTAGCTCGCCGGCTGCTTCAGAAGGACGGTCTCACCTACCGGGGTCGCCAGGTGAAGGCGCGCGAGTCGCTGCGGGACGAAGGTGCTCACCCGAAGAAGCGCCGTTGCAGCTTTCGCATTGCGCCCAGCCAGCTTTCGATATCAGCCCCTTTGTGTTTCACGTACTCGGCAACCTGGGGATGCGGCAGGATGTGGAACGATTCGGATTCGAGGCCGGCGATCACCGCGTCGGCGACGTCGTCGGTCTCGACCAGTCCTTGGGCCACCACGTTGACGACGGCAGGGTCGTCGCCCTCGGTCATTGCGGTACGGACGCCTTGCGGACACAGTACGGAGACCCGAATGTTTTCGTCAGCGTGTGTGATCGAAAGCCACTCTGCGAGCGCAACAGCGGCATGTTTGGTGACGGTGTAGGGAGCGGTGCCGAGATTCGAGAGTAAGCCGGCGGCCGACGCGGTGGTCAAGAGGTATCCGCCGCCGCGTTCCTTCCAGCGCGGGACCATGTGTCGCGCTGCCCATACGTGGTGCATCACGTTGATCTCCCAAATGTGTTGCCATTCCTCATCGGGAACCTCGACGCCTCCAGAGACGCCGCCGATGCCTGCATTGGCCACGAACAAGCTGATCGGCCCGAAGCGTTCCTCGGTCTCCTCGATCAGTGCCCGGATGCTCGCTTCGCTGGACACGTCCGCCCGAATGGCATGTGCCCCGATCTCGCGTGCAGTTGCCTCGAGTTCGGGTGCGATGTCGGCGATCACGACGCAGCGAGCGCCTTCGCTGACAAAACGATGCGCGAGCGCCTGTCCGATGCCCGCCGCGCCACCGGTCACGACGCAGACCTTGTTGTCTACCTGCATTGCTCGAGTCCTTAGGAATGTCTACGGGTCCGACGCATTCTTCCCGATGAATGTGAACATTCCATGATCGCGCTGCTTACGTGACGACAGTGGGCGATACTGTGAAGCAAGGGAATGCGGTCGAGTTGCATCTCGTTGCATCCAAACAGAACGGTTGCCACGAAAGGCGAATGAGATGACAGAAACAATTCAAGTCAACATTGCCGAAGCGATCGCGCTGATCGACTCAGGGCTCGGTGTCACGATGTCGCGTGAGCTCATGTCCGCCGGAGAGGTCACAGACATGCTCCTCGATGTGCGAACTATTCTCGCAGCTGCACCCTCACGAGACCTGGTTCCCGAAGATGTCATTCCGGAGCCGATCGCGTAACCCTCTCTGGTTTCGCTCGCCGCAGCCGATGCGTGGCTGGCCGAAATCCTGTTAGTCGAACATCCGCTCCAAAACAGGCCGAAGTGCCTTCGCGAGCACCCATCCTGTTGCCGCGCCAGCGACGACGTCGGTTGCGTGGTGTATCTGTACATGAATCCGACTGGTTGACACAATGCCTGCGAGCATGCGCACGGCGAC
>CAJQNJ010000019.1 GCA_905479685.1 uncultured Acidimicrobiales bacterium | reverse complement strand
TGATCAGTACCGCCTGCGGTTCGGGTTCGGCCACGATCCCGAACAACCTCGACGGAGCCGCTGCAACCATCTATGCCGACGACTGCCAAGAGGCCACTGGCCAGGAGGTCACCATCTACTCCGGTCGCAGTGAAGACCTCGTGCAACCCGTTCTCGATGCCTTCGAATGCGCAACCGGGATCGCGACCTCAACGAACTTCGGTGACCCGACAGACCTTGCGCTGGCACTCACCGAGGAAGGCGATCGGACACCGGCTGACGTCTTTCTCTCGAAGTCACCTGGCGCTGTTGGGTTCCTACGAAACGAAGGACTGTTGGCACCGCTGAGCACCGACATCACCTCGCTGGTCGACGACCAGAATGCGGCAGCGGACAACACGTGGGTCGGAATCACTGGTCGTCAACGAGTCCTCGTCTACAACGTCGACCAGGTCGACCCCACCGAACTTCCCAGCAGCATCTTCGAGCTCACCGATGAGAAGTACCGCGGTCGAGTCGGTATCCCGGCAACGAACGGGTCGTTTCAAGACTGGTTTACGGTGTTCCGGGCACAAGAGGGCGACGACGTCGCCATCGAATGGCTCGATGCAATGGTTGCAAACGACGCGATCAAGACCGAGAGCAATCGCCCCACCGTCGACGCGGTCGGCCGTGGCGAGTTCGATTTCGGACTTGTGAATCACTACTACAACTTCCAAGAAGTAGCAGCGCTCGGCGACGAGCATCGTGCGGAGAACCACACGTTTGCCAGTGACGACATCGGCTCACTGATCATCGTGACGACAGCCGGTATCACCTCAGCAAGCGACGATGTCGAAGCGGCCGAGGCGCTCATCACGTTTCTCCTCTCGGAAGCCGCACAGTCGTTCTTCACGAACGACACCCTCGAGTACCCGCTCGCCGCTGGCGTCGAACCAGCCGAGGTTCTTCCACCCCTCGACGACGACGGGGCCGACTTCGACGTCGACTTCGACTCACTTGGCAACGGACTCGAACGGACCGTCGAGATCATCGATCAAAGCGGCATCAACGGGTGAACCACGACGTCGGTGAGGAGCGGGTAGCACCGCTGTCACTTCGCGCTGCTGCCTTGCTTACCACGGTGCTGCTCGCTGGTCCCGGCGTCTACCTCATCATTCGGAACTTCACCGACGATGCCGATCCAGCGGGTCTGCTGTTCTCGGAGCGTACGCTCGCGCCGCTCTGGCGAACGCTGCAACTGGCGACCCTGGTGAGCGTCAGCACCGCCATCCTCGGGACCGGTCTGGCGTGGCTCACAACCCGCACGGATCTTCCGTTCAAGCGTCTCTTTCGGGTCTTGCTGATCCTGCCGTTGGTCTACCCCACCTTCATCGGCGCCGCTGCCCTCGTTCGCACACTCAATCCGGGCGGCCTCGTCAACGATGCACTCTCCGGTCTCGGAGTCGATCGAACACCGACGATCAGCGGCCTCGGTGGCTCATGGCTGGTGCTCACCCTCTTCACCTACCCCTACGTCTACTTGCCCGTCGCCGCTCGATTCGCACGCCTCCCGGGTTCGATCGAGCAATCAGCTCGGTTGTTGGGCAACAGCGCAACCGACGTCTTCCGTCGAATCATCCTGCCTCAGGCGTTCGGATCGATCGCAGCGGGAACCCTGCTCGTCTTCTTGTACGCGATCAGCGACTTCGGCGCTGTGTCGATCTTGCGCTACGACACCCTCACGCGTGCAATCGAATCGAACCAGCTGGCAAATCGACCAGTAGCGCTCGCACTCAGTCTCTTGCTGCTCATCCTCGCTGCCCTCGTAGTCATGGCCGAGCGAATGGCACAACGTCGACGCCGAACCGGTGGATCACCACGATCGGACTCAGCACCCAACGTCGCACTGGGACGTTGGAAGTTACCACTCACCGCAGGCGTCGGATTTGTCGTACTCAACGCCCTCGGAGCCCCTCTGGCAGCGTTGTTGGAATGGAGTATTCGAGGCCTCGAGCGAAGTCGAAACAACGGACGCAGTCTCACCGTCGATGCCAACGAGATCGCAGAAGTCACCTGGAACACGCTTCGAGTCAGCACGATCACCGCGATCGTCGCTGTTGCCATTGTGCTCCCGATCGCACTGCTCGTTGGGCGCTACCGATCGCGTATCGGAGTCGTCGGGCATGCCGTGGCGATCTCGACATTCGCACTACCCGGGATCCTCATCGCACTCGCCGCCACCTTCTTCATCTCTACATCGGACTGGACCTTCGAGACGTTCCACAACACGATGGGAATCCTGATCTTCTCCTACGTCGTCCGATTCGCAGCCCTTGCCATGGGCACCACCCTGCTCGCCGTTCAGCTCGTGCCATCAGGCATACGCGATGCAAGCCAAACACTCGGAGCCAGCCGATGGCGGAGGTTCTTGACGATCGAGCTACCGCTGATGACTCCCGGACTGCTCGCAGCCGGGGGCCTGGTTCTCCTGTCGACGATGAAGGAGTTGCCGATCAGCCTGCTCCTCTCACCGTTCGAGTTCGAGACGCTTGCAACTCGGATCTTCTCGACGTTCAACGAGTCCTTCGTTGCAGAAGCTGGATTGATGGCGCTCGCCCTCGTCCTACTTTCCTTCGTTGCCACATGGGCCCTTGTCATTCGCCCCTCAGAGCGGGCGGTCAGACGCTGACAGGTGTTCTCGTCAAGCGGCGGTGACAACGATTCGTTCGCCTGCGAACGGGCCGATGCCATATGGCCGTCCGTCCACCTCGACCGTCGTGGTGCCGTCCGGCGAAAGGGCCATGACGGTTCCAGACTGTCCGGGCACGACGCCAGCCTCCTCCAGATACTCGAGGAGACCCGGCTCGAACTCGAGTTCTTCGGGAATCCGTTGCACGACGAAGGACTCGCCAACCGTCACCTCGCCCAATAGTTGAGTATCGAGCGGTCGCGTGTAGCCCGAACCCGGAATTGGGTTTCCGTGCGGGCAGGTGGTGGGATTCCCGAGGACCCGGGTCAAGGCTTGTTCGACCACGGGGCTGATGACGTGCTCCCATTTCCCGGCTTCATGATGGGCCTCAGCCCAGCTGAGATCGAGAATGTCGGTGAGGAATCGTTCAGCCAGACGATGGCGCCGGACGACCTGCTGGGCGAGCACAAGCCCATCGTCGCTCAGAGTGATTTCACCGCTTTGGTCGACGCCGAGCAGACCCTCGCGTTCCATCTTGCGGACCATCTCCGAGACCGCTGGGCGAGAAACTTCGAGTCGTTCGGCGATCCGCGCCTGCTTCACGTCGAAGCCGTCCTCTCGAAGTTCGAAGATTGTTTCGCAATACTCTTCGAAGGCGGGGTGATACTCCGGTGTTTCGTAGACCACCGTTCGACCTTACCAGCGAGCAGCGAGCGTGGGTGATGGGCGGCCTAGGCTGTCAATGTGCCCAGATCGTCGGACGCTGCGCTGAATGAGGGGCTTGTCCGATTCGGCACCGAACGGGCATGGTTCCGATTCACCGAGCCTGCTCGGACGGTGACCGCTTGGGATCTCGATGACGTGATCCCAGCCCTGATCGAGGCAGAGGCCGCGACAACATCTGGCGCGTGGGTGATCGGTCTGTTGAGCTACGACGCTGGTCCGGCATTCGACCCTGCGGTGGTGAGCCAGCGCGATCCGTCGGTGCCGTTGTTGGCATTCGGCGTATTCGAGGATGCCGAACCAGTCTCGGGACCAATCGACGCGCCGTTCGAAATCAGCGAGTGGACCCCAGATCAATCGCAGGAGGAGTACGCACGGGCGATCGACCAGGTCCGCGAGCACATCGGGTCCGGCCAGACCTACCAGGTCAACTACACCGTCCGCCGTCACGCGACCTTCTGGGGCAGCGCGGAGGGCTTGTTCGCCTCGTTGTCGCGGGCTCAACGAGCCCAACACGATGCATTCCTCCACCTTGGATCACACGCCTTGTGCTCCGCCTCACCCGAATTGTTCTTCACCAAGGACCAAAATGTGCTGACCTCTCGGCCGATGAAGGGCACTCGACCTCGCCACTTCAACGAAGAAACCGACACCGCCATCGTCGCCGAACTCGTCGACAGCCTGAAGGACCGCGCCGAGAACGTGATGATCGTCGACATGGTTCGCAACGATCTTGGCCGGATCGCCGATGTCGGAAGTGTTCAGGTTCCCGCATTGCTGGAGGTCGAGACGTATCCGACTGTCCACACGATGACATCGACCGTGATTGCGACCTCGAACGCCAACCTGGTCGACACTCTTCGAGCCGTGTACCCGGTCGCGTCGATCACCGGTGCGCCGAAATATCGAACGACGGAAATCATCGCCGAGCTCGAGCAGTCTCCGCGAGGGGCCTACACCGGATCGGTCTTCGCCTTGTCACCGACAGGGCGCTGGGAGTTCAACGTCGTCATCAGAAGTGTTTGGCTCGATCTCCTCAACGGGGAGGCCACGTACGGGGTCGGTGGTGGAATCGTGTGGGATTCGCGCGCTGAAAACGAATGGCACGAAACCGAACACAAGTCGAGAGTGCTCGCACGAGCTGGTAAACCTCTGAAACTGCTCGAAACCATGGCGTGGACTCCAGATGGCGGAATCTCGCTGCGGCAACGACACATCAACCGCCTCTTGGAGGCCGGGGATCACTTCGGCATCCACATCGACATGACCGTTGTCATGGATCTGCTCAACACCGTGCGGTCGGACACTCCCGTCATGCTTCGACTCCTCATCGACGCCGACGGGAGCCCGGAACTCGCTGTGCGAGCTCTTCCGCCGGAAAGTGGAGAGACCCGTGTCTTGCCGATCGACACCGAACCCACCGACCCGTTCGATGAGTTTCTCGTGTACAAGACGACAACCAGAACACGGTACGACGAGGCATACGAGCGATTCCCCGACGCCCCCGACGTGATCCTGTGGAATCGGCGTGGCGAACTCACCGAGACGTGTATTGCGAACCTCGTGCTCGAGTTCGATGGTCAGCTCGTCACTCCAGATCGGCAGAGCGGCCTTCTCGCTGGCACGCTCCGAGAAGAACTCTTGGAACGCGGACAGTTGCACGAGGCCGTACTCACACTCGATGATCTGCATCGCGCAGACCGGGTCTTCACGATCAATTCCGTCCGCGGCTGGGACGAAATTGAAGTCAGAACTTCCGAAGGAACACGCCCGACCGGGGCTTCGGCGTGACGTAGGTGCTCTTGGGAGGCATGTCGAGTCCGGCATCGGCGACCGCAAATACTTCGGCTGGCGTCACCGACTGCAGCAGGAAGAGGATCTCGCGCTCCTCCAAACACGCAGCCATACGATGGCGGTCGGCGTAATCCAAGAAGTAGCTGATTCGACCCTTGGATCGTTCGGGCTCGATGCCCAGGATCGGGCCGAGGACTTGCTGCTGCAATCGGACAGGGTCGATCGCGTCGAGCGGAGAATCAGTCAGCGGCTCATGTAACGTGCCGCACCACCATCGCCCACCGAGATACACCCCGATCTGACCTGGCTCCGACGGAAGGTCATGCTCGAGCGAAGGCCGTGGGTAGAGCCCGAGGTATTCAATGAGTTGCTGGTCGCTGGCTGCGACATCGATATCGTCGGGGATCGTCACTTTTCGGTGGAATGGTTCGATGTGCACGCGGTCATCTGAGAATGCGACGCACAACATGTAGCGGCCACGCGGGCTGCCAAGACGCTTGGCTACTTCGCCGGCCGCTGCGGCGCGATGATGCCCATCCATGATGTAGAAGTCGTGATCCTTGAACTTCGCAGTGATCGACTCGCAGACAGCCACATCGTCAACGATCCAGACCGCCTGCTCGAGACCATCTCCGGAAACGAAGTCGAGCATCGGCGACGTGTCAGCGAGAATGCCGTCGAGTATCTCGCGTATCGACGGGTCAGATCGATACCCGAGCGCAATCGGACTCGAGTGGACGCCGTGCAGCTCGAAATGATCCGACAGGTGCAGGACCCGTTCGGTGCTGACTCGTTCGTGTCGTTTGACACGCCCCTCGAGGTAGTCGACGGTCTCGACCACGCCGACGATTCCGAGCTGCACGTGGTCACCACGGGTGAGCCGGTAGAGAAAGAATGCGTCGCGATCGACATCGACGAACGCGTCCGAATCGAAGATTCGCTGAAGAGCTTCGCCTCCGAGTTCGAGGAGACGTTCTGGCGATGCGTCGTCCTCTGGGCCACCATCTCCTGGCGAACGGGTGACCAGCGTGTAGCTCTCCGGATGTGTTTCGAGGTACCGCGTACGTTCGAATCTGGACATCGAGTCGGACGCCGGCGCTGGAACGCGCCGGACGAAGTCGGGCTTCACATATGAGCCTCGGAAGGCGGAAAATCCGACCACTAGCGATCGGCCCTCTCGGCAACCGAGACCGCAAGGATGTCGTCGTCAGAGCCAATCGCCTCGAGAACGGCCTCGGACGGAGAGCGCTCCAGGTAGATCGACGCAACAGCGGCCACCGAACCGGTGAACAGTTGGTTGTTCATCTCCTGAATGTTCAGACCCTCGCTGCGCAGGGTTGCGAACACCTTGGCCAGCACCCCGACGCGATCGAAATGCCGGACTGTCAGGATCATCGAGCCGACCGGCTCGGCAACGAGGTTGACGCAGTTGGTGATGCGGCCGTCCAGATACGCATCGATCACCGCAACGGTTCCCGCCGCAACAGCATTCTGTGCTTGGCGCGTCGAGGCGCCAATGTGGTGCGACCCGATGACGTTGGGATTCGTCGACAGGGCCGACGTCCACTCGGCTGCTCCCGCCGATGGTTCGTCAGACCACACGTCGAGTCCGGCTCGAATCCCCTTCCTGGTCATTGCGTCTAGGAGATCCTGCTCCACGACCACGTCGCCGCGAGCGGTGTTCAAGAAGATCGCACCGTCTCTCATCTTGTCGAAGAATTCCGCGTTGCACATACCGATCGTGTCCGGTGACTTGGGGACGTGGACAGATACGACATCGGCGGTAGCCAGAAGATCCTCGAGCGTGTCGACGAGGGTGATCCCAGCCGAACGCAGACGTGCCAGAGCTGTGGTCGAGCGGCCGGGCTTGCGCAACGCAATGACCGACATGCCAAACGCGGTCGCCCGATCAGCCAAGGCAAACCCGATGTCGCCAAGACCAAGGATGGCAAGTGTCTGGCCATAGATTCCATCCGCTGTGCTGTACATCTTCTTGTTCCATACTCCGGCCGAGAAGTCCGCCATTCCAGCTGGGATATGCCGGTCGGTCGCGAGCAGGAGCGCCATTGCGAGCTCTGCGACGGCGATTGCGTTCTGGCCGGGGACGTTGGAAACATAGACACCCGCCGCTGACGCAGCGTCCTTGTCGATGTTGTCCGTGCCCGCTCCAGCTCGAACGATTAATCCGAGAGCTGTTGAGGCAGCAATCGCGTCAGCGGTCACTTTCGTCGACCGCACCACCAACACTTCGGCGGGATTCTCCATGAGGTAACCCGGAAGCGTGTCGGCGTTGAGATCTGCATCGACGACCACCTCGTGGCCAGCTTCTCGGAGCGGAGCCAACAGATGGTCCGAAAGGGAATCGGCACAAAGAATATGCATTGGTATGTGTACTTTCTCGGGGCCTGTGTCGGCCTCGGCGGACACAAGAACGGTTCAGTTCCCGCGATGGTACATGATTTGTCTGAACGAGCGTTCAGGCGCCTCGCGACAGCTCCCTTGATCAACAGCTTGGGGTCAGCGGGAAGACCGGGCAGACTGTGCCGGTGAAAGCACTCGTGTTCGAACGCCAAGAAGCCAGATACGCGGCCGCATCGGCGGCATCGGCCATCCGCCCAGGTTCGGGCGCCCGGATCGGGCCGTTGCATTTGGCCGACATCGATGCTCCGGCGTTGCCGAACGATGAATGGATTCGGATACGGCCCACGCTGACTGGTATCTGTGGCTCTGACCTCTCGACGATCGATGGTCACTCGTCGGGGTACTTCGACCACCTCGTGAGTTTCCCGTTCGTTCCTGGCCACGAAGTGGTGGGCACGACGTCCGACGGCACACGGGTTGCACTCGAGCCAGTACTTGGTCCGGCTGCCCGTGGCGAAGCTGCCGTCGGCGAGGCACCAGGCGATTCCGATGACTATGGCTACCTGCTCGCCGGATCCATCGGCGACGGCATTCAGATCGGATTCTGCTCTGCTACCGGCGGAGGCTGGGGTGAAGAACTCGTGGCGCACTCCAGTCAGCTCCACACGATCCCGGACTCCCTCTCTGACGAGGCCGCCGTGATGCTCGAACCGGCCGCGGGTGGAGTGCATGCTGCGGCTCGCGCACGCATCGATGGTGGGACAATCGTCGTCCTCGGTGCAGGCACGATGGGCCTCGTCACCATTGCAGCACTACGTGCATACACGAACGCCGAGACGATCATCGCCGTCGCGAAATACCCGGTCCAACGGACGTTCGCGTCAGAGTTCGGCGCCGATATCGTCGTCTCGCCCTCCGAGACTGCCCGCGCTGTTCGCCGCGTCACCGGAGGCCGCATGCTCGGCGAGCATCTCGCCGGCGGTGCCGACGTCACCATCGATGCGATCGGCAACGCGTCATCGATCGAGCAGTCGATCGGCATCACGCGCCCGCGGGGGCGCGTGTTGATGGTCGGAATGCCCGGAAAGGTCAACATCGACTTGACTGGACTTTGGCACCGAGAGACCGAACTCGTCGGCGCGTACACCTATGGCACCGATCAGTGGCCCGACGGTACGAAGGTTTCGAGCTTCGAACGAGCGATCGAACTTGTCGCGTCGTCCGATCTTGGACGCCTCGTGAGCGCAAAATATCCACTCGCGCGTTACAAGGACGCGATCTCCCATGCCGCCGAAGCCGGACAACGCGGCTCGGTCAAGGTCGTCTTCGAGCAATAAGACGTCGGGCCGCCCCGTTATCTGGTTCCGCGCTCACCGTCGCTACGCGAGCTCCGCTCCGTAACGACTCGTCACCTAGCTGATGTCGATGGGTTCGGCTGGTAGATCTCCAGCTGCGATTGGGGCGAGGAACTCTCTGAGCCGAGGTGGAAGCACGCGCACGTCACTCTCCAGGAGCTCGTCCACGTCCCACCACCGCGCCCCTTGGAACGCCAACGCCTCGAAGTACTCGAGTCCCTGTGGGTTGTACTCGCCGCCGTCGCACCATGCGACGTGGATCCATTCTTCGGAATCGAAGAAATACCCGGCAAAGGTGAACTGACACTCCTGGGTCCAGATACATGGCCCGAGCTCGAAGTCGGTGATGCCGGTCTCCTCGATGATCTCTCGTCTCGCACCGTCGGCGCTCGATTCACCCGGGTCAATACCACCACCCGGAATTTCCCACCACGATGACTTGGTCGGGTCGCCAGGGTCGATCGAATTGATCATGAAGATGCGATTCTGCCGGTCGAGCAGAACCACGCGGGCAGCAGGGCGCTTGGTTCGCACCACCTGAAGATACCCAACACGTAGACTCACGCCGTGACTGAGCACTCCCCTGACTCCCCAGCGCAGCGGTACGACGCTGCTCTTGCCGACTCGATCGAGACCACCTGGCAGCAGCGTTGGAAGGAGGCCGGCACCTATCACACACCGAACCCCGCTGGACCTCTCACCGACGGCCCCACCAATGGCCCAGCAGATCTCGCAGAACGCCCCAAGCTCTTCATCATGGACATGTTCCCGTACCCCTCTGGCACAGGACTCCACGTCGGGCATCCCCTGGGCTACATCAGCACCGACGTATACGCACGCTTCAAGCGGATGACCGGCTTCAACGTGCTACACACGATGGGATATGACGCATTCGGGCTTCCCGCCGAGGAGCACGCCCGCGCAACAGGCGAACACCCCCGGGCGAACACCGAGGTGAACATCGCGAACATGAGCCGTCAGCTCGCGCGTCTCGGTCTCGGACATGACGACCGCCGCTCGATCGCGACCACCGATGAGACGTACTACCGCTGGACGCAGTGGATCTTCAGCCAGATCTTCAACGCCTGGTTCGATGAATCAGCCGGAAAGGCCCGCCCGATCAGCGAACTCGAGTCGGAGTTCGAGACGGGACTGCGCGAAACGCACGTCGGCCCACCATGGTCCGCGCTCGATGACGCAGCTAAACGCACACTCATCAACCAGTATCGCCTTGCATACGTCTCAGAGGCTCCGGTCAACTGGTGCCCGGGCCTCGGCACGGTCCTCGCGAACGAAGAGGTCACCGCTGACGGCCTCTCGGATCGAGGAAACTTCCCTGTGTTCCGGCGCCCTCTCAAACAGTGGATGATGCGGATCACCGCGTATGCCGAGAGACTCCTGGCCGATCTCGATCTCCTCGATTGGACCGACAGCATCAAGACGATGCAGCGCAATTGGATCGGCCGATCCGAGGGAGCCCATGTCGATTTTCGGGTTCCGACGGCAGCCGACGACAGTGGTGAGGTAGCGACCATTCGCGTCTTCACCACCCGTCCAGACACCCTCTTCGGAGCGACCTACATGGTGCTGGCTCCCGAACACCCCCTTGTCGACAATCTGACGACGAGTGCATGGCCCGAAGGTACAAAACCTTCCTGGACCGATGGCGCCGCGACCCCTGCAGCCGCAGTCGCCGCATACCGTGCCCAGAGCTCACAGATGACCGATCTCGATCGGCAGGAGAACAAGGTGAAGACCGGCGTGTTCACGGGCAGCTATGCCGTGAACCCGGTGAACGACGCATCGATACCGGTGTTCATCGCTGACTACGTCCTGATGGGCTACGGGACAGGGGCCATCATGGCTGTCCCAGGCCAAGACGAAAGAGATTGGGAGTTCGCCGAAGTCTTCGATCTCGACATCGTCCGGACAGTCGAGCCACCAGCCGATTTCGACGGCGATGCATACACGGGAGCCGGGCGGGCCATCAATTCAGGATTCCTCGATGGCATGGAAATCGACGACGCGAAACGAGCCATGATCGACCACCTCGTCGAGATCGGAGCTGGCGAGAGCACGGTCACAACGAAGCTGAGGGACTGGTTGTTCGCCCGGCAGCGGTACTGGGGAGAGCCAATTCCGATCGTGTTCGATGCAGATGGCAATGCTCGGTCCATCCCGGACTCCGAGCTGCCCGTCAACCTGCCCGACCTCATCGACTGGGCGCCCCGCGAACTCGACGAGGACTCCGAGCCCGAGCCGCCACTCGGCCGCGCCACCGACTGGACGACCGTCGAGCTCGATCTCGGGGACGGGCTCAGGTCCTACAAGCGAGATCTGAACACGATGCCGCAATGGGCCGGTTCGTGTTGGTACTACATGCGCTACATCGACCCCATCAGCGATGATGTCATAGCCAATCCGGTGTCGGAGAAGTACTGGATGGGTGGGGACAACCCTGAAGAAGGTGGCGTCGATCTCTATGTCGGAGGCGTCGAACATGCTGTCCTCCACCTTCTCTACAGCCGCTTCTGGCACAAGGTGCTGTTCGATCTCGGACACGTCAGTACACCAGAGCCCTTCAAGCGGCTCATCAACCAGGGGTACATCCAGGCATACGCATTCGTCGATGACCGCGGGATCTACGTCGAGGCCAGTGACGTCGTCGAAGTCGAGGGACAGTACGAGTTCGAGGGCAAGCGCGTCGAGCGCCAGTACGGCAAAATGGGCAAGTCGCTCAAGAATTCTGTGACCCCCGATGACATGTATCGCGACTACGGCGCAGACACACTGCGGCTCTACGAGATGTTCATGGGACCGATCGACCAAGATCGACCATGGGAGACCAAGTCGGTTGTTGGTTCGCAGCGGCTGTTGCAGCGGATCTGGCGCAACCTGATCGACGAGGAAACCGGCGAGCTGACCATCGCAGATGTTGCGGTGCCGGACGATCTCAACCGAATGCTCCATCGCACGATCGACGCTGTGCGCAACGACATGAATGAGCTCAGCTTCAACACGTCTATTGCAAGAATCACGGAGCTGAACAACGAACTCACCAAACTCGACGGGCCAACGCCCACGGTCGTGGCCGATGCGCTCGTTCGAATGATTGCGCCGCTGGTTCCCCACGTGGCCGAGGAGTTGTGGAGCCGTATGGGTCACGTCGATTCTGTCGTCTATGCGGAGTTCCCGACCGCAGACCCTGCGCTCTTGGTCGATGACCACGTGGAGATCCCGGTTCAGATCAAGGGGAAGGTACGTTCCCGCATCACCATCGCCGCCGACGCCGACGAAGAATCGACCAAGGCTGCAGCGCTGGCCGACCCTCGCATCATCGAACTCCTCGATGGAGCCGAGATCCGAAAGGTCATCGTCATCCCGGGAAAACTCGTCAACATCGTCGCGTGAGCCACACAACGTGAACTCCATTCGCTACTGTCGCCATGTTGGACGAACAGGACAGTCGACGATGGGGCAGACATGGGTGAGATGATCGAATTCGCAGCAAACGGCGGAACGGCGCGTGGCTACCTTGCACTACCAGAGTCCGGGGCTGGATCAGGGGTGATGGTCATCCAGGAATGGTGGGGACTCGTGCCCCAAATCAAAGGGGTGTGCGATCGACTGGCCGAAGCCGGCTTCGTGGCGCTCGCACCGGACCTGTATCACGGTGAACTCGCCGAACACGACGAGATGGACAAGGCGGGCCACCTCATGACAAGCCTCGACACCGCACAGGCCGTGACAGACATGGGCGGAGCAGTGACGGCACTTCTCGACATGGATGCGGTCTCCGACAACGCCGTAGGGGTCTTGGGGTATTGCATGGGCGGCATGCTCGCACTGTTGATCGCGGCTCACGAAGGGGATCGGATCGGTGCAGTGGCACCGTTCTACGGAGCGCCTCTTGGTGATGGCGCCCCGGACTGGTCAGGATTGACCGCCAAGGTGGTCGGCCAGTTCGCAGAGAACGATGACTTCTTCGGACCCGATGCGGTGAACGCACTCGGGGACGAACTTCGCTCGATGGGTAAGGATGTCTCGTTCACGGTCCACCCGGGCTCTGGCCACGGGTTCACCAACGAGGAGAACCCACTCGGTACCTTCGACTCGGAACTCACAGCCAAGACCTGGGACTCCACGATCGAGTTTTTCAACAGCGCACTCTGAGCGACGTTGCGCTACTGCTCCGGCGCCGTCCAAATCAGGCGTCGACGACAACGAACATGATCTCGGCACTGCACGCGACCTTGCCATCGAGCAAGACCGCACCCTTTCCTCTGCCGGCGCGAGCCGAGAGCTGAGTGATCTCGGCTTCGACCTCCACGGTGTCGCCCGGTCCGACCTGACGACGGAATCGAGCCTTGTCCAGGCCGCCGAACAAGGGCAGCTTGCCGACATAACGCTCCGGATCGGCCAACACCGTATACGCACCCATTTGGGCGATCGCCTCGCACATCAGGACACCGGGAAGTGTGGGACGGCCAGGGAAATGCCCTTGAAACCAGAACTCGTCGCCTCGCAACGTCCACGTGGCTTTGGCGTATTCGCAGAGCCGAAGCTCGACCACCTCATCGAGAAACAAGAACGGTGGCCGATGCGGCAAGATTTCACTCGGCGTTGGGAACGTTGTCATGTCGTGGCCTCCGGAGACTCGACTCTAGGTGGAAAACGAGAACGGAGCGGCGCCTTTTGCACCGCTCCGTCACGTACTAATTCGGGATGAACCGAAGAATCAAGCGCCCTTTCCGGCCGCCTTGAGCTTCGAACCAGCCTGGATCTTCACGGCTGTACCAGCAGGAATCATGCGGGCTTCGCCGGTGCGTGGGTTGCGACCCATGCGCTCCTTGGTGTCCTTGCGGGAGAACTTCACGTAACCGGGAATGTTGACCTCGCCACCACCGCGAACCTGCGAGGACACGATCTCCATCATGGCATCGACGCACGAACCGGCATCTGACTGGGTCACTCCCGCCTTCGAGGCGATCTCTGCTACCAATTCACTCTTGTTCATTCTAGGTACCTCCTGAGCCACCAACCTGGCGGAACGTTGCGAATTACAAGTCGGCGTTACCTTAGTGGACGTTTTTGGCCAAGTGGCGATGTTCAACTGAAAATTCGTTGCAATTCCAACGGTGACGGTTCGGCCGATTTCGGCGCGAGGACGTCCAACAAATTACAAACCAAGCTGCAATCGCCAGCACGCAGACGTCTGACCGACGATTTCTCGACCCGGTCATGAGCGCCGCTAGCCTGGCGACGATGTCTGCTGACCCGATGCCCGGTCCCCCTGGACAAGATGCTCGATTCGAAGCGTACGTGGTACCGGAGCTCGAGATTCTGTATCGGGTTGCGCAGTCGATCACCCGGAATCCCACCGATGCAGAAGATCTCGTTCAGGACACCCTCATTCGTGCGTACCGTGCGATCGAGCGATTCGATGGCCGCTACCCCAGGGCCTGGCTCCTGACGATCATGCGCAATGCGCAGATCAACCGGGTTCGTCGAAAGCGACCCGAGCTCATGCGTGACCCCGATGAGACGATGGCGCGCGTCGCCGATGAGTCGCCCGACGGGGCCGATGCAGAGAGCCAACTCATGGACCAGGAGTTCGAAGCGCCCATCGAGGACGCACTTGCCGCCCTGCCCGAGAAGTTCCGCAAGGTTGTCGAACTCGTCGATCTCAATCAACTGTCGTATCAAGAAGCAGCCGATGCGCTCGGAATACCGGTCGGAACCGTGATGTCGAGATTGCATCGGGCACGACGGAATATTCGTCAGCACCTCGAGGCTTCCAGGATCGAGGAGATCTGATGCCGAACAAAACGATGAGTTGCAGAGACGTCGCACTTCGCCTTCAGACCTATCTGGATGGCGAACTCGACCAGGATCGGATGGACAGCATCGAACGGCACCTCGCTGCGTGCGTTGACTGCGGCCTCGAAGCCGAGGTGTTCACCTCGATCAAGAACGACCTCGCGAGTCATGTGAAGCCAGTCAACAGCGCCGCCCTCCAGCGATTGCGCGACTTCAGCAACCAGATCGCAAGCGCAGCCGAGGCTGACGGCTAGGTCCTCTGGGCCGGACGGGCCTCGATCCCACTGACCGGCTGGAAGAACTGCCCAGCCGCCTGCTGAATAGCCGTCGACCACGTCGGGTAGGGCGTGGTCACCTGAGCCAGGCGCCCGACAAACATCCCGAGACGGGCAGCGATCGTCGGACCATGAATCATCTCCCCAGCTCGATCGGCAACAATCGTCGCCCCGACGATCTGTCCACCGAACAGCGTCCGCGTGACCCTCTTGGGCCCAGCGATCAGCTTCACGAACCCGTCGGTCCGGCCATCGGTGATCGCTCGATCGACATGTGACAACGGAAGATGCGCCACCATGGCGCCCCGCGGCGCGTCGGACTCGAGTACACCAACCCTGGCAACCTCAGGTGACGTGAAGGTCACCCAGGGCGTCGTAGAAGCGTCATACCGCCAGCGAGGGCCCTTTCCCAGGGCATGTGCCACGGCCATACGAGCCTGCTCGTCAGCGGCATGGGTGAAGGGCAGCAGGCCTGTCACGTCACCGGCAGCGATGACCCCCTTGATCGACGTTCGGAGCTTCCCATCAACGACGACATGGCCAGAGGGCCCCAACTCGACACCAAGTTCCTCGAGCCCCAAGCCCCGGGTATTGGCCGATCTCCCCGCTGCCATCAGCAATGCATCGACCATGACGGTGACATCACCAACCGTCACCGAGATCTGCTCATCGGCTTCTGAGACCTCAGAGACCAATGACCCCGACACCACACGCACACCCGCTGTTCGCATCGAACGCTCGATGACGTCTGATGCCTCCGGTTCTTCGTTGGGGATCAGCCGATCCGCTGCTTCGAACACCGTGACCATGCTCCCGAATCCGGCGAACGCCAACGCCAGCTCGCAGCCGATCGATCCTCCCCCGATGATGCCCAGGCGCGCGGGACATGTGTCGAGCCCGAAGACGGTCTCGTTCGTAAGGACGTGGACCCCGTCGAGCCCGTCGATCGGCGGTATCGATGCTCGTGCACCGGTGGCCACGATGATGTTCGGCGCGTGGTAACTCCGTCCCTCTACCTCGACGGTGGCAGCCGAAGTGATGGCGCCTCGGCCTTCGATGACCTCAACTCCTTCGCTCCGCAGCACGTCAGCGCTCTCGGTGGCAGCGATCTCGTCGATCGTTCGATGAACAACATCCATGGCGTCATGAAACGTGGCACCTTGTCGACTTTGCGCGATCAGTGTCTTCGACGGAACACAACCCGTGAACGTGCAATCACCACCGATCGGCCCATCGGTGATCAAAAGGGGCCTCACACCGTGCACGATCGCGGCCCGGGCGGCACCCAGCCCAGCTGTTCCTCCCCCAACGATGATCAGATCATGCGACATGGTTGGAGAACCCTCCCCCGGGCTCGTGACTTCCGTTGGCACGATGATGCCAACCTCGAGAAACGGAATCTGGTCCGAGTCTGGCAGGGTTGTTCACCAGATGCCCGAACTACTTCTCGACTTGCTGCTCCCAGAGACCGACCGCGGAGTCGCCCTGCAATGGGCGATCATGCTGCCGTTCTGGCTGATTGTCTTCATCGCCACACGACGGCAATCACAAGACATCAGGGTGTTCATCTACGGCTTGGCGATGCTCAACCTTGCATGGTTCGCCGCACGCACGATTCACTGACGACCACGGGTGGCATGACCGGGCCAGCGGCCATCGAGGGCAGAGCGGAACTCAGCGACGAGTTCGGCAACTCCCTCTGGCCCAGCGCCGCTCAGCATTCGGTTCACGATTGCTGAGCCCACGACAACGCCGTCGGCCACGGTCGAGACTTCAACCGCTTGGTCTGGAGTACCGACGCCGACGCCAACCAGAACTGGCTTGTCCGTGACGGCCTTCAGCCGGGTCGCGATATCCATCGCGGATCGCGCAAGCGATGACCGGACTCCGGTGATACCGAGCAGACCAACCCCGTACACGAAACCGCGAGAGCGTTCGCAGATCAGCGGCAATCGTTCGTCGGGGGCAGTTGGAGCTGCGAGCAGGATCGTCTCGACGCCGGCCTCATCGGCGGCTGCCGCCCATGATGTCGTCTCCTCGAGCGGCAGGTCGGGAAGAATCGCCGCCGAGATCCCTGCATCGACCAAGGCGTTGGCAAACCGCACATCGCCAGCTCGAAATGCAATGTTGTAGTAGGTCATGACAGCGAGAGGGACTTGCAGATCCGTTTCACGAACTGCATTCAAGATCGATTGTGGAGTAGTACCGCTCGACAAGGAGCGATCGTTGGCTTCTTGAATCGTTGGGCCATCCATCACGGGATCCGAGAAGGGAATACCGATCTCGATTCCATCAGCACCCGCTTCGGCAACCGCGTGAAGTGTTTCGATCCAATCGTCGCCGAGGCCGCCAGTGATGTACGGAACGAGGATCTTTCCTCCAGAGTCGCGACGAGCACGAAGCGCAGTTTCGAATGCCCCGATCGTTGTCATCGTCCGAGCACCTCCATCATCTGTGCCACGTCCTTGTCTCCACGGCCGCTGAGGTTCATCAGCACGGTCTTGCCCGCCAACTCGTCGCGCTCTCGGGACATCCACGCAAGCGCGTGTGCACACTCGAGCGCTGGGATGATTCCTTCCGTACGAGCGAGCAGCTGGAACCCTTCCACAACCTCGGCATCGGTGACCGATTCGTATCGAGCTCGACCGATGTCAGCGAGGTGCGCGTGTTCTGGTCCAACACCTGGATAGTCGAGGCCCGCTGAAATCGACTGTGCCTCGAGCACCTGTCCTACCTCGTCCTGCATGAGGTAGGACTTGGATCCGTGGACCACACCGGGGACCCGTCGCCCCACCGCAGCGCCGCCAGCTGGCTCCACGCCGACCAACTCTGCATCGGTGTCTGCGAATCCAGAGAAGATGCCGATTGCATTCGAGCCTCCGCCGACACAAGCGGTGACAACGTCGGGGACACCTCCGTCCAGGATGCGCGCGCATTGCTCACGCGCTTCTGAACCGATCACCTCGTGAAACGTTCTCACCATCCACGGGTACGGGTGGGGTCCCATCGCCGAGCCGAGGCAGTAATAACTGTCCTCGACTTGAGCCACCCATTCGCGCATCGCCTCATTGACAGCGTCTTTGAGCGTTCGGGAACCGCTCATGGCGGGAACAACTTCAGCGCCGAGCAAGTTCATTCGAAAGACGTTGAGTTCCTGTCGGACGATGTCGACTTCTCCCATGAAGACGATGCACTCCATGCCGAACAGGGCTGCGGCGGTTGCAGTTGCCACCCCATGCTGGCCGGCGCCCGTCTCCGCGATCAGGCGCGTCTTTCCCATTCGTTTGGCGAGAAGCGCCTGGCCCATCACGTTGTTGATCTTGTGAGAGCCGGTGTGATTGAGATCTTCGCGTTTGAGCAACACTCGATAGCCCAATTCTTCGCCGAGGCGATGACACTCGGTCACCGGCGACGGTCGCCCTGCGTAGTCAGCCAACAGCGTCGAGAGTTCGTCGCGAAAGACCTGGTCGCCCCAGGCCGAGCGAAAAGCCTTTTCCAGGTCTTGGCACGCTGGAACCAGAGTTTCGGGGACGAAACGCCCACCGAACTGGCCGAACCGACCATCCTCGGAAGGATCCCCCATGACTGCCTTCACACCATCGCTCATCACGTCGTCACTCCACTTCCCAGTTGTACATGCCGTCTTCGCTGCTCGCGTGTTCGGTGGCCTCGATCAGGTCCCCGGCGGCCTTGGCATTCTGGATGAACCGGCGAAGCGCTGTCGGATCCTTCCGGCCCGGTTCGCGTTCGACGCCGCTTGACACATCGACACCCCATGGAAGAACTGTGGCGATGGCGTCGGCGACGTTGTCGGGATCGAGACCTCCTGCGAGCAGAATCCTTCGACCCATCGGGAGCGATTCGGTGAGCTTCCAGTCGAAGACTTCTCCAGATCCTGGGGTCTGCGCATCGACCAGGAGAATCGGAACGTCGAAGTCAGCCGCTCGGCGAGCCTGTTCGGTACCGGCGGCAACCGCTTTGATCACCGTCGGCACACGGTGCGCGACCCAGGCGACATCCTCAGGGCTCTCGTTGCCATGAAGCTGGGCTGCCCGTAGTCCAGCGGTGTGAACAATGTCGACGACCCGCTCCTTCGACTCATTACGAAATACGCCGACCGTGAGGGTGTCAGCAGGGATACGGCCGGTGATGTCACGCACTCGGGTCGGGGCGATCTGGCGAGTCGAGGGAGCAAAGATGAACCCCAGCGCGTCGGCACCGAGCGCCACAGCCAAAAGGGCGTCGTCCACATCGGTGATCCCGCAGATCTTCACAAACATGTTGCTACTTACCGGACCGTTCGGTCTGTCCATCCGATTCTTCGGGGACAGTCATGGGCATCGGGGCTCCGGACCGTTCGGTCTGTCCATCCGATGCTGCCAATGTTGCTGCATCGATGAGCGCCCGCACGCCCTCGGCGGGACCACTGTGGGTAACCAGCGACTCGCCCACGAGCACCGCGTCAAAGCCTGCACCGACAAGCGCCCGAATATCCTGCGGCCCACGAATTCCCGACTCGGCCACCCGGATGACCGATTCGGGGAGCGAGCCAGCGACACGTGCCGCCCGATCGCTGTCCACCTCGAAGGTCATCAGGTCTCGCTGGTTCACGCCAATGATGTTTCCACCGACAGCCAGTGCGCGTTCGGCCTCAGCCTCGTCGTGAACCTCGATCAGGACGTCCAACCCGATCTCGACAGCCAGCGCATGGAAATCGGCAAGCTCGCGGTCATCGAGCGCGGCGACGATCAAGAGAATGCAATCCGCCCCCATGAGCCGGGCATCGACGACGTCGTGGGCGGACACGGTGAAGTCCTTGCGAAGTACAGGCAGAGAAACCGCCGCTCGAACGACTTCGAGGTCCTCAACCGATCCACCGAAATAGTCGGTATCGGTCAGCACTGAACAGCACGCCGCGCCGCCCGATTCGTAACGTCTGGAGAGGTCAGCAGCGTCGAGATCTGGATACAGGTCACCCTTCGACGGAGAGCGGCGCTTGACCTCAGCGATCACTGCAAGCGGGGCGGAGGATCCAAGGGCTGCACCGAAACTGCGGGTCGGTGCGCACGCGCCCGCCAGGTCGATGAGCTGGTCGAGGGCGCGACCATCATGAGCGGCAGATGCTCGATGTGTTTCCAAGATGCCGTCGAGATAGGTCGTCATGGCGATCCAGAAATGGTCTGTGCCTCGATATCCCATGGAGTCGGGCGCACATCGACCGACCTCGCGTCGAGTGCGAGTTCTGAGCGTTTCAGCGCGCTACGCCGAACGTAGGCCAGGGCAATCCAACCGTCTCCGGTGTCTGCGACCGAAGTGATG
>CAJQNJ010000018.1 GCA_905479685.1 uncultured Acidimicrobiales bacterium | reverse complement strand
GTCTCCCGGCGTTCGGCCTTCCGGACTTCAACGGGTCGTTGATCGGAAGCTTGGTCGGCACAGCGTTTGTCATCACGATCGTCGGGTTCATGGAATCCATCGCCGTGGCGAAGGTCTATGCCCGCCGCCACCGCTACGAGGTCGACCCGAACAGCGAACTGATCGGGCTCGGCGCGGCAAACGTTGCCTCGGGTCTGTTCGGTGGCTATCCCGTGACCGGCGGGTTCTCCCGTACGGCGGTCAACGACACGGCCGGAGCCCGGACCCCGCTCGCCTCGTTGATCACCGCCGGGATCGTCCTGGTGACGATCGCCTTCCTCACCCCGTTGTTCGCTTCTCTGCCCAATGCGGCGCTCGGGGCAATCATCATCATGGCGGTGATCGGGCTCATCGATATCGCCGAGATGCGACACATCGCCCAGGTCAAGCGCAGCGATCTGATCGGCCTCTCTGTGGCCTTCTTCGCAACGCTGATCCTCGGCATCGAGGTCGGTATTCTCGTCGCTGTCGTGGCCTCGATGCTCGTGGTGTTCGCACGTATGTCAATGCCTCATGCGGCGGTCCTTGGTCACGTGGATGGCACCACGAGTTATCGGAACATCGATCGATTTCCCGAGGCGAAGACCATCGACGGCGTATGTATCTTGCGGATTGATGCAGCGCTGTCTTTCGTCAATGCGGTCAACGTGAAACGGCTGATCCTCAGCCACGTGGACGAGCTCGAGCGGGACTCGGGTGCACTCGTCCTCGATGCCTCAGGGATCAACGACCTCGATGCAACCGGCGCCGAGATGCTGGACGAGATTCTCATCGAAGTAGAAGAACGACACATCGCACTCCATCTCACCGACGTCAAGGGCCCGGTCCGTGATGTCCTGCGAGCCGCTGGAATCTGGGACCAGCTCGGGAACCGGGTGCACAGCTCAACCAACGACGCGCTCATTGCAATCGCAGCCGATCGACCCGGTCCAGTGGACCAACGTCGCTATGGGGTGGACGAGCACTCGATTCCAGGACCGTCGTCAACCGATACAGCGCTGCGTTCGAACGGGACCGACGTCAATGTCTGATCGAAGCGCATGGGGTCAGCTGGTCGAAGCCCATCGTCGAGTCGAACGTGCGCCGGTCGAAGTCGCCCCTGAACATGCACCCAAGGCCGCGATCCTGGCGTGTTCCGATGCGCGGGTGCCCCCATCGGTGATCTTCGATCAGCCTGCGGGAAGTCTGTTCGTCGTACGGATAGCAGGAAACACAGCGAGCGCAGCGGCGCTCGCAAGCCTCGACTATGCCGTAGCCAAACTCGACGTCGATGTCCTGGTCGTGCTCGGTCATACGGGCTGTGGCGCTGTGCAGGCAGCGGCTGCTGGAACCTGTGATGGACACCTTGCACCCATCGTCGAGCCGATCTGTCGCCTCGCGCGTGCGATGCCGGGCGCCGACATCGACGAACTGGTGCGAGCTAATGTTGCTGGAACCGTCGCGGAACTGAGGCGTCACGACGGACCCGTCGGTGTTGCCGCACGGAACGGCCGTCTCGATATTCGCGGAGCCGTGCACAACCTGCTCCTTGGCACGCTCGAACTCGTCAACCTAGAAACCACCGAACAACCCGCCACATTGGAGGCATCATGACCGTAACAATCCCAGCAGCTGACACCATCGACACAGGCCAACTTCGTCAACTTCGAGAAGCCGACCCACTCATCCGCATTCTCGACGTCCGCGAAGGGTTTGAGTTCGAGACGGTCCACATTCCTGGGTCCTACAATGTGCCGCTCGACACGCTTGGCGAACACGCGGGCGACTTGGCCGAACTCGAACATCCGATCGTGCTCGTCTGCCAGTCGGGAGGGCGCGCAACTCAGGCGCACAGCCGGCTCACGGCGTCTGGCAAGGACACGTTGCACATCCTCGAGGGCGGGATGAACTCCTGGATTGGCTCGGGGGGCGAGGTGACGCGGGGCGAGAACCAGCGTTGGGCGATGGACCGACAGATCCGGTTGATGGCTGGCACCGTCGCACTCGGCAGCGTTCTGTTGAGCGCCTTCGTGCCGAAAGCGAAATGGATCGCAGCCGGGATCGGCGCCGGTCTGACCTACGTGTCGGTGACCGACGACTGCCCCATCACGCCGTTCGTGGCGATGCTCCCGTACAACCGTACGGACCGGTGCGACATCGCCGGAGTGCTCGAAGACCTGAACCGAGAGGCGACATGACGTGGCTCACCGTGATCATCCGGTAGCGGACTATGAGGCCGCGCTATCGCCTGATGCGCAGTTCATCGATGTGCGCGAGCCGAGTGAAGTCAGCGTCGGCACCCTGCCCGGTGCCATCAACATCCCCCTTGGACAGCTACCTGGCCGCGCCGCCGAGCTCGACCAGACTCGTCGAGTGGTGCTCCTGTGTCGAAGTGGTGGCCGCAGCACGAAAGCGGCCGAGTTCCTGACCAATCTTGGCTTCACCGACGTGGTGAACCTCGACGGTGGCATGCTCGGGGTAGCCCCTCAGAGCTGAAGTCCGAATCCACGGGCCACACGGGTTCGTGGTTGACAGATACCCCCAGGGGGTATAATGTACGTACATACTGACTAGGAAGGGTCCAGTTATGAAGTTCACGCAGTACTACCTCGACTGCCTCTCGCAGGCGTCCTACCTGATCGGCGACGAGACGACCGGTCGCGCGGTGGTTGTCGATCCCCGACGCGACGTCGACGAATACATCAAGGACGCTGAAGCCGCTGGGTTGACCATCGAGCTTGTCATAGAGACTCACTTTCACGCCGACTTCCTCTCTGGCCACCTCGAACTCGCTGCCGCAACAGGCGCAGAGATCGGCTTCTCGTCCGTTGGCGAGACCGAATTTGCGTCGCGCAAGTTCGCCGACGGAGAACGGATTTCGCTCGGCGAGGTCGAACTCGAGATTCTGCACACGCCGGGCCATACGCCCGAATCGATCAGCATCGTGGTGCGAGAAAAGGCCGGTGACGCTATCCCCTACGGCGTTCTCACCGGAGACACGCTCTTCATCGGTGATGTTGGACGGCCAGACCTGCTTGCATCGATCGGTTTCACTCGCGATGAACTCGCCGACCAGCTCTACGACAGCCTGCACAACAAGCTGCTACCGCTTCCAGACGCAACGATCGTGTACCCGGCGCACGGTGCCGGCTCGTCCTGCGGAAAGAACCTTTCGACCGACACGTCGTCGACGATGGGTGAGCAGCGGCTCAGCAACTACGCACTGCTTGCCCCCGACAAGAAGACCTTCATCGATCTCGTGACCGAGGGCCAGCCTCCGGCGCCAGAGTATTTCGTCTACGACGCCGTCCTCAATCGTAAGGATCGGGCGCTGCTCGACGAAACCGCTCTCCCTCCGACGCTGGAACTCGATGCGCTTGATCGACTTGTCGCCGATGGCGCCATGGTGATCGACGGCCGTACTCCAGAGGAGTTCGCATCCGGGCACATTCAGGGCTCGATCAACGTTGGCCTGAACGGTCGGTATGCAGAATTCGCTGGCTCGGTCGTCCCGACCGATGTCGACATCGTGCTGGTTGTCGACGATGGCTTCGAACTCGAAGCCAAGAACCGGCTGGCGCGAATCGGGTTCGACCGAGTTGTCGGTTATCTCGCCCACCCGCTTGCGGCCATGGCCGATAACCCAGAACGTGTGCAGCGGGCATCGCGTATGACTGCGATCGAGTTCGAGGAACGTAAGTCGCACATCGCTGGTCTTCAACTCGTGGATATCCGCAACCCCGGTGAGATAGCGCTCGGCACCATCGAAGGTGCGCTGGAAATCCCGGTTGGACAACTTCCGGGGCGGCTCGACGAGCTCGACCCAGCTGCACCGACCGTCGTGTTCTGTGCCGGCGGCTACCGGTCATCTGTTGGAGCCAGTGTTCTGCGAGAGGCCGGTTTCGGCGATGTCTCCGACATCATGGGTGGGTACAGCGCCTGGCTCGAGTTGGTTCCTTCGCCAGCTTGACCCGCGCTCGATGTGCGGGGACCTCAGCTGGGTAGAGGCACGAACGGATCGTGGTCGCCCGGAACCATAGGGAATCGTTGGTTGAACCAGTCCGACTTCGCCTGTTCGATGCGGTCGAGGTCGCTGTGGACGAAGTTCCACCAGATGTGGCGTTTCCCGACCGGCTCACCGCCGAGCACGATCGCTGTGCCGCTCCCCGAGAGTGTGGCTGACGCTCCCGTCCGGAGAACAACGAGTTGGCCCGACTCGATCTGTTCGTGGTTGACCCGCACATCTCCCGTGAGCGCAATGACCGATCGCTCAGCGTGTTCTGACGCGATCGGCACCGGATGACTCGCATCGAGTATCACTTCGGCGAGGATCAGGGGTGATGACCCCTTCACCGGGGAATCAAGACCCCAACCAGACCCGGCGGCAACTCGTACCGTTGACCGACCATGGGTTTCGTAGGGGACCTCCAGTTCGGGAACGTGGTGGAACGACGGTTCGGATTCTTCTGCTTCGTCGGGAAGCGCGACCCATGTCTGGAGTCCGTGTATGCCGCGGGTCGCGGGGAGGTCGTCAGGATGGGATCGTTCGGTGTGGGTGACCCCGGATCCTGCGGTCATCCAGTTGACGGCTCCGTGCTCGATGGTTTGCACGGCGCCGGTGGAGTCGCGGTGGACGATGCGGCCGTCGAAGAGGTAGGTGAGCGTCGAGATGCCGATGTGGGGGTGAGCGTCGACGTCGATGCCCGACCCTGGCGAGAGAACTTCTGGGCCGATGACGTCAGCGAAGATGAACGGTCCGACCATGCGGCGAGTGCGGTGGGGGAGCAAACGCCGGACCCGCCCCGCTCCAACTGGGCGGTCACGCGGGTCGACGCGGACCTCGATCGCGGACTCGGCCGAGCGGTCCTGCTGTGATGAATCAGCCACGTCGCTGCGTTCTCGTCATCGCATTGCCCCTGTCGTCCAGACGAGAATTTCTGCTCCATCGGACTCGGCAACGAGTTCGATGCCGCTTGCGTCTTCGAGACGAACCGCATCACCGGTGTCGAGTGTGCCGTTCGACTCGAGCTCTGCGCTGCCGCGAGCGACGAAGATGTGGCCAAATTGCGCTTCGGGTACCTCGATGCGGTCGCCGGCATTCAATCGCGCCCCCCACAACACGGCCTCTTTCTGCTGGATGGATATGGCGGCGTCGTGACCCTGCCCGGACGCGATCGGGACCAAGCCACCTGCTGTGAGAGCGTCGTTGATGTCGAGTTGTTGATAGCCGGGGTCGATCGACTCCGTGTCGGGCAAGACCCACATCTGGATGAAGTGCACGTCGTCGGTCGTGCTCAAGTTTTTCTCGGAATGCCAGATCCCACGGCCCGCACTCATCTTTTGGGCGAGGCCCGGGTAGATGATGCCGCTGTTGCCTTCGGAGTCCTTGTGTTCGAGTTCGCCGTCGAGCACCCAGGTCACAATCTCCATGTCGCGATGTGGGTGGGTGTCGAAGCCCGTGCCGCTCGCCACTCGGTCATCGTTGCAGACGAGGAGTTGTCCGTGGTGGGTGTTGTCGGGCGAATAGTGGTTGCTGAAGCTGAAGGAGTGCTTCGAGTCGAGCCAACCGACTCGGGTTTGGAATCGATCGGCGGAACGGCGGATGTCAATTGCTGTTGTCATGGTCAAGACAACCTACCGCCGTCGCAATTTATTTCCATACGGAAACATCTGGTAGAGTTGCGACATGTCAGAGCCATCCATTGTGGATACGTGGGAACTTCTGGTGCGGTACCACCGGATTACGACCAGGGCGATGGACGAACGCCTTCGCGCAACGTGCGGACACTCACTCGACGACTACGACATCCTCCACCAGATCCACGAGCACGGCTCGGCGATACGTATGGG
>CAJQNJ010000017.1 GCA_905479685.1 uncultured Acidimicrobiales bacterium | reverse complement strand
CATGGTGATGTTCTCGACGATGCCATACGCCGAGGCGCAGGCGCGTGCCGCTGCCCAGGCTGAGGTCATGACCACTGCAATCGCCGACCCCGAAATCGATGTCGACGCCTTAGTGGCTGCGCTGCCTGCATTGCCCGAACTCGACCCACTCGCCGACCCGACAGCCCTTTCGATCTCATGACCGTTCCCTTCGAACCACCCGCCAGCTTCACCTACGGCAACTACCTCAAGATCGACGAGCTCCTGTCGCTTCAGCAGTGCGTTTCCGTCGACGCTGATACCGGCAAGCCCGAGCACGATGAGACCTTGTTCATCATCATCCACCAGGTCTATGAGTTGTGGTTCAAGCAGATGCTCCATGAGCTCGACCACATCGTGGTGAGCTTGAACGAGCACAAGGTCAACGCCGCTGGGCACCATCTCAAGCGGGTCCTGAAGATCATGAAGACCTTGGTCGGACAGATCGACGTGCTCGAAACGATGACCCCAGCCGAATTTGCGAGCTTCCGATCATTTCTTGCAAATGCAAGTGGCTTCCAATCAGCGCAGTTCCGTGAGCTCGAGTTTCTCCTCGGCATCAAGGACCGAATCCAACTCGACTGGTTCCAGGGCGACGAGGGTGCCCGTCTGGCGGAACGCTATGAGGCTCCGACGATCTGGGATGCGTTCGTCCGCTTGGTTCATCGCGAGGGGCATCACGTGCCCGACGAGGTTCTCGAGCGAGACGTGCGTTCGATGATCGTGCCAAACGAAGCGCTGCAAGCGACGATCATCGAACGGTACAGCGATGAGGGTTTCGCCAGCTTGTGTGAGACGCTCACCGACCTCGACGAGGGCCTACAGGAGTGGCGCTATCGCCATGTGGTGATGGTGCGCCGCACCATCGGCACAAAACCAGGCACGGGCGGGTCCGATGGAGCCTCGTATCTCGCCACGACGCTCTTCAAGCCAGCATTCCCCGACCTGTGGGCGATTCGAACCGCGTTCTAGACAATGACGATCACACCCACTACCAGTTCCCCTCGAAGATGAAAGGAAGACGAGACCCATGACGACGTATCCAGATGTCCAGCTCTACATCGATGGTGCATGGCGGACATCAGCAGCTCACCTTCCTGTGATCAACCCTGCAACCGAGGAGGTCGTTGGCCAGGTCCCCGTTGCCACCTCGCAGGACCTCGACGACGCGATCACCGCAGCGTCGAAGGGCTTTGAGGTGTGGGGTCAGACGCCGCCGAAGGAACGCGCCGATCTCATCCGCGCCGCCACCGCACTCCTGCGCGAACGCCAAGACGAAATTGCCTACGCGATCACGCTCGAACACGGAAAACCATTTCCACAAGCCCAGGCCGAAGTGATTCGGGGTTGTGAGTTCTTCGAATGGGACGCGGGCGAAGCGCTACGGACCTATGGCCGAGTGATACCGAGCGCACCAGGCGTCAAATACGTCGTGCATCATCAGCCGATCGGGCCGGTCGCCGCGTTCTCGCCGTGGAATTTCCCCATGAGTCAGCCTTCCCGAAAGGTGGCTGGCGCGGTTGCGTCTGGTTGTTCGATCATTCTCAAGGCAGCCGAAGAAACACCCGCTGGCGCCCACCACATCGCTCGTGCCTTTCACGATGTTGGACTCCCTGCCGGTGTTCTCAACCTCGTCTCCGGTGTCCCAGCGGACATCTCAGGACACCTCATCTCGAACGACGCGATCAAGCTCGTTGCATTCACCGGTTCGACCGCTGTCGGTCGCAGTCTCACGAGCCTCGCCTCGGACAACATGACACCGGTGCTCATGGAACTCGGGGGTCATGCTCCGGTCATCGTGTGTGAGGACACCGACGTCGACGCTGCCGCACTCACCTCGGCGGTCAGGGCCATGCGTAATGCCGGTCAGGTGTGTACGTCACCCACCAGGTTCTTTGTACACGAGAGCATCTTTGACCGTTTTCTCGGTGTGTTCACCGACCGGGCTGCCGCAACCGTCGTGGGCAATGGCATGGACCCTGGGGTCGAGATGGGTCCACTCGCCAACGAGCGTCGGGTTGCGGCCCTGACAGCATTCGTCGCCGACGCAGTCGACGCAGGTGCCGATCTGTTGACCGGTGGCAGCCGGATCGGGACCACCGGCTACTTCTTCGAACCGACCGTGCTGGCGAACGTGCCCGATGATGCACGGATCATGACCGAGGAACCGTTCGGGCCCATCGCAATCGTGAACCCGGTCGAGTCGATCGACGCTGCAATCGAACAGGCGAATTCGTTACCGTATGGGCTCGCCGCGTATGGGTTCACCAACCGGGCCGACTACGTGGACCAGATGGTCGAACGGGTCGAAGCCGGCAACTTGTCGATCAACACGCTCGAAGCATCACTTCCCGAGACACCCTTCGGTGGCGTGAAATCGAGCGGCTACGGCAGGGAAGGCGGGGCCGAGGGCCTCCATCACTACATGGTCGTCAAGAACGTCTCACACAGTATTTCCATCGTCTAGACCGAAAGTTTCACCACACATCATGGACTACACCAGGAGCGAAGCGAAGGCCTACGCCCAAGCAAACATGAAGGGCATCTGGGCTGCGGCCCTGACACCGTTCACCGAGGATCATCGTCTCGACGAGGATGGCTTTCGAGAGAACGTCCGTCACTGGACGCAGGAGTTGGGTATCGAGGGCCTGTTCATCTCTGGCAAGCAGGGCGAATTCGTCTCGATGAGCCTCGAGGAACGCAAGCGCACCCTGGACCTCGCTGTCGAGGCAACCGGCGACCACGGTCAGACGATCATGTCGTGTTCGGATCAGAACATGGACGTCGTGCTCGAACTTGCCCAGTACGCACAAGATGCCGGCGCCGACTACATCGTCGTGCACGCACCGATTCTGCATTTCAGCGAGGCGCAGGATGAGACCCTCGCCGGGTACTACCGCACGATCTCAGAGAGCGTGGACATCGGCATCGCCATGTGGAGCCATCCCGACAGCGGGTACCTGATGTCACCACAATTGTGCAATCGACTTGCCGACCTCGAGAACGTGGTGGCGATCAAGTACAGCGTGCCTCGCCCGATGTATTCCGAGCTCTCCGTGCTCGCGTCGGATCGTATTCACGTGTGTACGGCGTCGGAGAAGGAGTGGCTCGACAACATCATCGAGCTCGATTGGAAGTTGTATCTGTGTTCGTCTCCCCCGTTTTTGCTCCAGACAGCAAAAGACCGCCGGATGCACGAGTACACCCAGGCGGCATTTGATGGCAGGTTCGATGACGCCAAGCGAATCAGTGCAAGCCTCGATCCGGTTCGCAAGGCTTTGAAGGACACCCGACCCCCCGAGAAGCCGCATGCACACCAGAAGTATTGGCAGGAACTGCTCGGCCAGGTGGGTGGCCGAGTGCGCGCTCCCCTCCTCGAGTTGACCGACGCGGAGAAGGCCGCCACGCGAGAAGCATTCGAAAACTGCGGCCTTGAAGTCTGAGCCTCTTCGTGTTGTCCTGATCGGCTGGGGGGCGATGGCGCGCGCAACAGCCGAGATGCTCCTCGGTGGTTCGGTCGAACTCGTTGGCGTCGGTATCCGTTCGGGTTCGGGGCCGGTGAGTGACCTGCCATCGGGGACCCAGCTGCTCACCGACCCAACCGAACTCAGCGCAACGCGACCCGACGTCGTGGCCGAGGCGGCAAGTCGCGAAAGCGTGCTTCCATGGGGCCTCGCTGCGCTCGACGTTGGCATCGACTTCATCGTGTCGTCGACGTCGGCGTTCGCTGATCCGGAAGTGCTGGACGCGCTTCGTGTCGCCGCCACGAACACCGATGCCCAGCTTCAGATCCAGCCGGGTGCGTTGGGTGGAGTCGACGCGCTGTCTGCGGCCCGTGGCATGGGGCTCGATACGGTCGAGCATCGGGTCACCAAGCCACCGCTCGCCTGGCGGGGCACGCCGGCCGAACGACTCTGCGATCTCGCTGCGCTGACCGAGCCCGAGGTCTTCTTCTCCGATTCTGCCGCCGAGGCGGCTTCCCAGTTTCCGAAGAACGCAAATGTGGCGATGACAACCGCCTTGGCTGGGGTCGGACCCGCCAAGACGCAGATCACTCTGGTTGCCGACCCACACGCGACAACGAATCAACACGAGATCACGGCGAGCGGAGATTTCGGTCAGCTCCACGTGACGATCAGCAACAAGGCGTTGCCGGGGAACCCGAAGACCTCGGCAATGGCGGCCCTGAATCTGGTTCGATGTATCGAGAACCGAGCATCATCGATCGTCATCTGAACGGCACCGTGCATGACCGCAGAACTTGAAGTAGCGCACGACTAGCCGATGAGGGAAGCGACGGTGGCGCCAGGCTGAATCCCCCGTGTGAGGTTTCCGGATCATGAACTCATATCTACAAACGTTCCGCCAGAATCTGAGGTTCCGTGGTCGGCTTCGGGAAATCAGGGCAATCAAGGCGAATACTCTCGCTCGCGTGGTTCCCAGCTACTACTCCAGCTACTACCTCAGCCGTCACTTCAGTCGTCTCGGGTCCGTCTATACCGACGCGACTTCTCTGTGCGGTTTAGCCGATGTCCAAGTGATTGGCGCTGCTCTCGAAGGGGAGATTGAGAACGCCGATGACCGACGCCACATCGAGACCTTGGGGAAGCAGGATTTGTCTTACCGCGCCCCTCCGGCGACCATTTGCCTTCTGGAAGATGCCTATCTCCACGTCCCAGATGGCCTAGTGGCGGCGTGTGACCACACGATCCTTCTCGAATCAACCGTTTGCCAGCGCTACAACTATTCCAATGGCTATCATCGAAGAGTCGGTGCGCCGCCGAAGATTCACGGAACGGTGACCACAATCTGGGGAATTTGGTCAACTAACCACTTTCATTGGCTGGTTGAGTGCCTTCCCCGCTTGAACTCTCTGGCGCGGTCGGTGGAGCTCTACGGCGAGATGACCTTGTTGGCTCCTGACAACGCGACCGCTTTGCAGCGAGAGACCATCACTCATTGCCTGCCCGATGGGGTTCGTGTCGACTACGTCTCTCATCGAGGCTGGATACAGGCAGAACGGTTAGTTTTGCCCTCGTTCGCAATCGACGGAACTGTATCCGACGGAACACGGGCGGTCATGCCGCCGGAACACCGCGACTACGTTCGCGACCGGCTGATGTCTGCCTATGAGGTCGA
>CAJQNJ010000016.1 GCA_905479685.1 uncultured Acidimicrobiales bacterium | reverse complement strand
CCGAATGGACGATCGGCCTGTTCGCTCCCCTGCTGTACGCCGCGATCCCGGCCAACGCCGTCACGTTCGCGTTGCTGGCAACGGTCGTGCGCAAGGCAACACCCACTCAGGCGGCATCGACCGCATACATGATTCCGCTGTTCGGCGTGTTCTTCGGCTGGCTCATTCGTGACGAAGTTCTCGGACTGGTCGAGGCCATCGGTGGTCTCCTTGTCGTCTCCGGCGTGTACATCGTCGTGACCGCGAGCAGTCGTCCGATTGCGGACGGTCGCGTGTGATGCGCGTGTTCACGATCTATGCCACGAATTTCCTTCTTGCCTCCGCGCTTGGTGTCGTCTTCGTGTTCTTCGAGGATGTTCAGACAACGTTCGATCTCACGGATCTCGAAGTCGGGCTGATTGCTGGAGCCGGCTTCGGCGCAGCGTTCGTCGTGCAACTCGTATTGGCCCCGATGGCCGATCGCGGACGCACGGGACCGCTGGCAGTCATCGCACTACTGGCTGGAATCTTGGGGCTCGTTGGTTTCGGATTCGGAACCAGTGTGCTCGCTTTGGCCGTGGGCAGGTCGCTCAGCGGAGTGGGCATGGGCCTGTTCACGATGCTCGCACGCAAGACCCTCATCGGCCTCGACGCGTCCGGCGGTGGGGCGAAGCTCGGGCTTCTTCTGTCAACTGGTGTTGCCGGCTTCATCACTGGCCCGCTGATCGGTGCCGCGTTCGAGCCCCTTGGATTCGAGGCGCCATTCATCATCGTGGGCATCGCGTTGGCCGTGGTCGGCACCCCGGCGACACTGGCGATCCTGGGCTCGGAGATTGCGGTAGCGCCAGTGAACTACAGCGATCTCGGGGCCCTGATCCGTCGTCCGAAGATGCAAGCAGCGATGATCGTGCAGCTGATCGTGTTCGGCTACATCGGTATCTTCAACTCGACGGTCGATCGATTCCTCACCGACCTCGGCGCATCGACACAAATGGTCGCAGTAGTGATTCTGTTCGTTGGCGCACCCCTGCTCGTCATGCCTCGGTTCGCCGGTGTGCTGGCCGAGGCCCGTGGAGGCGCCGTGGTCATGCTGCCTGCCTTGTTGATTTTGCTCCCCGCCATGTTCGGGTACGGCGCCGTGTCCTCGGTCGGCTTCGCGATCGTCTTTGGCCTCTTGCACGGTTCCGGTGAGTCCTTCGCATCCGTGAGCGCTCAGGTGCTCGTGCTCGAGGTGACCGGTGCAGAGCGGGCAGCTGTCGGATCTGCACTCCTCGATGCCGCCGGACTCTTCGCCGCGACGGTGGCCGCGTTCAGCGCCCCCATTGCCTACGGCGCCGTTGGTCAGACGCTCTTCACCCTCGCGGGTGGAGTCGGAGTAGTCCTTGCAGGCGCGGCTGCGCTTCGGGTCCGCAGCGCGTGGGATTGAGTAGTCTCCACGCATGACGAAACTCGGATGCGAGATCCCGAACTTCCCGACCCCGACAATCTGGCGGTGAACGGCCACGAGCTCGAGCGAATCGTTCCGCTTGGCGCGCTCGCCCGGTTGATCGTCAAGTAGATCATGGACCTTTCTTGGGAGCTTCCCCTCGATGCAGACGGTGTCCGAGGAACGCTCGACGACGGGTCACCGTTCGTCATGCGACCACTTCGGTCGACCGATGGGCCTGGCCTCGAGGCCGCGTTCAAGAAGATGTCGCCACGATCGAGATACTTGCGGTTCTTCACCGTACGAGAACGACTCGGCACGGAGCTCCTCGAGTCCCTGACCGACATCGATCACGATCGCCATCGCGCTTGGGTGATCGCCGATCCAACCGCGGACTCCGACATCGGTACCGACGAAGGCCGGGGTGTGGCGATCGCTCGCCTGATCGTCGTGCAGGATGACCCCAAGATTGCTGAGGCATCACTGGCCGTCGTCGATGACTATCAAAGTCGTGGCTTCGGGCGGCTCCTGCTCGAGCTCTTGATCGGCACAGCTCGAGATACTGGTGTGGAATTCGTGCGATTCGAGACCCTCTACGAGAACCGCGGCATGCGGGCGCTGCTGAACGGACTCGATGCGGAGCGCAACGTTGAGCTGAGCGATCGCGAGGTGCTCGTATATGACCTACCGGTGACGCCTGTCGATGATGGCGAAGGCGTGGCGATTGGGGCGCTCTACGAGATCCTACGATTCATTGCCAGCGCCGACCTCGACGAGGGGTAGTCGAGTCAACGGAGGGTTGCTTCAGCGAGGTCGCCCAGCCCTCAGATGAACGGGAGTGTGGTGATCGTCGCTGCGGCGGGTCCGCTTGGGGTCTGGACCACGACGGTTGCGTTTGCTTCGACGACCGTCCTTTTGATCTGAGCGAGTCCGATCGTTCGATCAAGCCGGTGGCTGTGCACGATTGCACTCAGGGTGCCCACCTGCTCTGCGCCGACCATGATCGGCGTGCGTTCGGGTAGCGGCCACGCCTCGGTCAATTCAGCGCCGACCTCCACGCCGACGAAGAGGCGCTCGGGTCCCCCGGATGCAACGACGTCCACGAGCGCTGCTTTCCCGATGTACTCGACGTCGGTATCGGTGTCGACGTATCGACCCATTCCGACCTCGAATGGGTTGGAGTCCGGGGTGTTGTCACCGCCGAAACTCAGTAGACCGCTTTCCACCCGTTCGACGTGGTTCGGTGCACCAGGCCCGATCGCATATTTCTCCCCGGCACTCGACACCGCTTCCCAAAGATCGTTCCCTCTGCTTCCGTCCTGAAGGAAGAGCTCGAATCCACCTTGTTTGCTCCACCCCGACCTGCAGAGCACGAGGGGAATCCCGTCGAGCTCGGTTTCCTCGAACCAGAAGTACTTGAGTTTGCGAATGTGCTGACCGAACAGTTCGGCGAGCAGGTCTTCGGCCTTGGGCCCCTGGATGGCGAGCGGGGAGACGTCGGGCTCGGTCACCACAACATCGAAACCTCGCTCGGCGGCTATGGCCTTGCACCACAACAACATGTCGTTGTCGGCGATCGAGAGCCAGTACCGATTGCCTGACAGTTTCATCAAGACAGGGTCGTTGAGAATGCGACCAGCATGGTCGCAGATCGCAACGTACTTGCCTTGACCTTCGACCATGCTCGAGAGGTCCCGAGCAGTGAGGTACTGGGTGCAGGCATGCGCGTCCGGTCCACTGATCTCCACTTGTCGTTCGACCGACACGTCCCACATCGCCACGCCGTTGATCAACCGGTCATATTCCGCCTGCAGGTCGCCGTATGACGTGGGCAGGACCATCTTGTTGTAGACGGTGATGTCGCTGACGCCCGCCTTCACGACCGACGCGTGGAACGGCGTCATGCGGACGCGCGGGCTGAGTGTTATCCGATGCATCCGAGCAGTATGCAGACTGGACTGGACAATCGTCCAGTCCAACGGATCGATTGCCAACATCGAAGACACGATGCGGATGCCGAATGGGTCATCGGAGCGCTCCCCGACACATACATTGTGAAAGGCACCGGCACGACAATACGATCACCACGACAATACGATCACATTGTCTCAAACCGAAAAGAATCCATCATGCAGCAAATACATCACCTGATCGATGGCGCCATGGTGCCCGGAACTTCGGGGAACTCCAAGCCCGTCTTCAATCCAGCCACAGGCGAGCAAACCGGTGAGGTAGCGCTGGCGACCGTCGCCGAAGTCGACTCCGCGGTCCAAGTGTCGCAACGAGCGTATGAAGAATGGCGCCAGGTCAGCATCGCGCGTCGCACAAAGCTCATGTACAACTTCCGCAACTTGGTCGACGCCAACTCCGATGAGATTGCTCGACGACTGACGTCAGAACATGGCAAGGTCCTGAGCGATTCGGCCGGCGAGGTCGCTCGCGGTCTCGAGAACATCGAGTTCGCGTGTGGCATGGCAGATGTGTTGAAGGGCAGCCTCAGTGAGAATGCCTCGACCGGGGTCGATGTGCAGACTGTTCGACGGCCCCTCGGCGTTGTTGCTGGGATCACGCCGTTCAACTTCCCGGCCATGATCCCGCTGTGGACGATTCCCAACGCGATCGCCGCTGGAAATGCCTTTGTCTTGAAACCATCCGAGCGTGATCCCTCGACTCCGATGTACATCGCCGAATTGTTCCATGAGGCTGGCTTTCCTGATGGGCTGCTGAACGTCGTCAACGGCGACAAGGTCGCTGTCGACGCCCTTCTCGAGCACGAGCTCGTTCGTGCCATCAGCTTCGTTGGGTCCACGCCGATCGCGAAATACATCTACACAACTGCGGCGGCCAATGGAAAGCGCGTTCAGGCACTGGGTGGTGCAAAGAATCACATGGTCGTTCTTCCTGACGCCGATATCGACCTCGCTGCTGATGCGGCTGTCTCTGCTGGATATGGCTCGGCAGGCGAGCGATGTATGGCGATTTCGGTCATCGTTGCCGTCGGCGACTCGGCCGACCCGCTCATCGATGCCATCCGTGCCCGCACCGACCGCCTGGTCATCGGCGATGGAACCGATCCGAGCAGCGAGATGGGACCACTGATCACTGCAGAACACCGTGATCGAGTTGCGGGCTACATCGAGGCGGGTAAGGCCGCTGGTGCAACTGTTGTGGTCGATGGTCGCCAACCGACCTTCGATGGGAATGGTTTCTTCCTCGGCGTGAGCCTGATCGACAACGTCACCACGGACATGTCGGTGTACAAGGACGAGATCTTCGGGCCGCTACTGAGCGTCGTTCGCGTTGAAACCTTCGCTGAAGCCATCGATATCATCGAGAAGAATCAGTGGGGGAATGGCACGGCGGTCTTCACGCGAGACGGTGGGGCCGCACGTCGCTTCCAAGAAGAGGTGGAAGCTGGGATGGTAGGAATCAACGTCCCTGTTCCTGTGCCGGTTGGCTATCACAGCTTCGGTGGGTGGAACGACAGCTTCTTCGGCGATACCACGATGTATGGCCCCGAAGGGATGCGCTTCTACACCCGACCGAAGGTGACGACCACCCGGTGGCCTGATCCCGCAACAAGCACGGTCGACCTCGGGTTCCCGACGAACTCCTAGAAGGGTTTGCCATCGGGAAAGATCGGCATGATCGAAGTCGCGGGCACGTTGACGACCTCGTTGTCGAGAATCTTGTCGTACAGCGTCTTCTTGTCACTGTCGACGAAGATCCAGAGATACCCGATGTAACAGATGAAGACCGTGATCGCTTCCACGAGCCACCGGATCACGCCACCGCTACCCCCGACCGGCTGCCCGCTGGTGCTATCGAGCAACATGAGCCCCTGATGTCGTTTGCCTGGGGTCTGTCCGGTGACCCCTTGTACCCACACCAGCAGGTAGAACAGCGCGACGATCTCAGCGATGTAGAGAAGTGCTGCGAGAAACATCAAGATGGCGCCCAGGCCGCTACCGATCGCCGCGCCGATCAAGAACAACACGATGGAGGGAACGAAGAGGACCATCGCAATGGCCCAGTCGATGAGTCGTGCAATGAATCGTGAGCCAGGCGAGCCAGGAATCCTGCCGCCCCCGTCGGGCGGTGGTGGTGCTACTGGAAAGTCACTCATTGTCTCGTCCCTGTCCGAAGTGATCCGTCACACTTCCTAGAATTGGTGCCCCGGTTTATCACTTCTGAGCAACTCGGTGACGATGCGGACAACTCCCCATCCTGGGGGTCGCGTGCGGCTGGTGCTGTGGTAAGCACAGGGAATGAGCAGACCTGCAACACTCGGTGACCTCGTCAAGACCGGTTGGACCTCGGTTCCCGTCTCTGAAGAGATTCGCACCAACGCTGTCCGAAAGATTCGAGATGGTGACCCGCTGGTGGCCAATGTTCTCGGATACGAAGACACCGTCATGCCGCAACTGGAGAATGCACTTCTCGCAGGTCACGACGTGATCTTCCTGGGGGAGCGCGGTCAGGCAAAGACCCGCATGATCCGTAACTTGACCGAACTACTCGATGAATGGATGCCGATCATTGCTGGGTCTGAGATCAACGACGATCCCCTCAATCCCATCTCAGCGCATGCGAAGGTACTTGTTGCCGAACAGGGCGATGACACACCGATCGACTGGGTGCACAGAGATCTTCGATATGGCGAGAAGCTCGCCACACCCGATACGTCGATCGCCGATCTGATCGGTGAGGTCGACCCGATCAAGGTTGCCGAGGGCCGCTACCTCAGCGATGAGTTGACGCTCCACTACGGTCTCGTGCCGCGTTCGAATCGTGGGATCTTTGCCATCAACGAGTTGCCCGACCTGTCCGAGCGGATCCAGGTGGGTCTGCTGAACGTGCTCGAGGAACGGGATGTCCAGATTCGCGGGTACAAAGTTCGGCTGCCGCTCGATGTGGTCCTGTTCGCTTCGGCGAACCCGGAGGATTACACCAACCGGGGTCGAATCATCACCCCGTTGAAGGATCGTTTCGGATCCCAGATCCGTACCCATTATCCGCTCGACATCGAGACCGAGATGACGATTGTTGAACAGGAGGCTGTCCTGCCCCCTGCAAATGTGGTCGACGTTCGTGTTCCCGAGTTCATGCTCGAGGTGGTGTCGGAGTTCTCGCACCAGGCTCGTCAATCGAGTCAGATCAATCAGCGATCAGGGGTCTCGGTGCGGCTGACGGTTGCGAACTACGAGGCGATCGCGGCGAATGCAGTCCGTAGGAGCCTGTCAGCGGGGATCGACGTCGCAGTACCGCGGGTTGGCGACTTGTCGGCGATCATTGCGACCACGTCGGGCAAGATCGAGGTTGAGGCCTTCGAGGACGGAAGTGAAGGGCGGGTGATCGACGCGCTCGTTCGATCCGCTGTGCACAGGACGTTCATGGATTCGGTGGATCCGATCTTGCACGGTCCGATCGTCGAGGCCTTCGAGGACGGTGTGACGGTCGATGTCGGACCCGATGTCTCGCCGGACCGGTATCTCCAACTCCTCGAACAGGTTCCATCGCTACAGCCAGCGATCGACGCACTTCTCGCAGATGATGAGATCGATTCGAGCGAACCTGCAGTCATCGCATCGGCTATCGAACTGATCCTCGAGGGCTTGCATCTTGCCAAGCGGTTGAACAAGAACATCCATGGCGGATCGACACAGTATCGAGGGCGCTCCTGACCGACGACGGCGGTCATCGCCGGTCCTGAACGCGACGATCCCGCCCGATCGATCATCGGGCGGGACCGTCGCAGCGCTTCGGTGGGTTGGTCGGTCAGACGGGCTCGGCGACGCTCCCGGAAACATCGTCCATTGCCGACGGTGAACCGCCTGCAGCCGCCTGGGCCGAAAGTCCTGAACGGGTGTGGAGGATGAATGCGACCCCCATGACTGAGCACACAACGCCGAGCCCGGCGAGCAGTGCAGCAACGCCGAGGGCGAGCTGCAATGTGCTGTGCGTCGATGCGCCTACACCGAGTTCGGCGACCAGTGCGTGTGCTGTACCGCTCCACGCTTGGTCCCTCGCAGGACCTTCCACCGGGTCGAGCCGGTTGAAGTCGGTCCAGTAGCGTCCGTTGACCTCGAAGTCGCAGGTCAGACCTTCAGCGGGGAACGACGCAGGAACCGCGACGGTCTCGCTGTTGCAGGTGAACTCGGTCGCGATCACGCCGTCGCCGTCGGTCAGGTCTTCGGCGGTCAATACGACCGTCTGCGTGCCGTGCAGCGTGTGGTAGGCAATCGTCGCCATCTGGTACATGTACTCGGTGGCGCTGTTGACGAGCGGATCATCGGGGTCGAGATCGGACTCGACGACCGGGAATCCCCAGTCGTCCTCGAGGAGCGACATGATGGCCTCTGCGCCTTCGACAGTGCCCCGATCGACGAGCTCGCCGTCGTCGTTGTAGTTGAGGGTGACGTTCTGGGCTTCGCTGAAGTCCTGCAGAGATCCGTAGCCGTCCTGAACCTTGACGTAGGCGACCCCCGCGCCAACGAAATATCCGATTCCGACGACGATCATGAAGATCCCCAGTACTCCCAGTGGCTTTTTCAGCATGGCTCATCCCCTTCAGGATCTGACTCGGATCGTGACCAACTCACGATCTGCTATTCAACACAGTGGGTCGCGTGAGTGGTGATCGGTTAGGGCCTTTCGTCCCGACGATCGGAAAGGATGGATTTCTGACTCGATGGAGCGACCCCTCCGCTCTGTTGCCCGAGAAAAGATGGTTGCGGCCCGAACGTCTCGATGTTTCACTGGAAGAACAGGTGGTCGTGAAACGCGATGACCGGGTCGGCCAGGAATTGGAGTTGCTTCATGTCAACTCGACGACGAGCCCTCATGCTCCGATGGGATGGGTTGGTGGCGTCCGCCCGGTCGACCGATCGGGCGCTGGAGCGGCGCAGTCATCCCTGGCGTGTGAACGCCGTCCTGCTCGGAGCAGGATTGATCGGGTTATGGCTCGCGGATCAGGTTGCGTCCTCGGCAGGCGACGGGTCAGCGTGGTGGGTTCTTCTGCTCGTCGCAGTGATCGCGGGTTCATCCATTTCGGCGCTCGGTGTCGCGTTGTTCTTGATCATCGTCGAATCTCAATCACGTGCCTACCGCGTGTTCTGCAGCAAACATGCCATCGCGTCGACGATCTTTTCGGTGACGCTGGGCGTGGCGCTGGCAGTTCCAGCGTTCCGACGCGACCCGTTTCACCACGTTCTCTCGACCGGACGCATCACGGGCGTAACGATCGTCGACTTTGTATGGGTGCTCGGCGTGGCGGCATGTGTGATCGGGGCTATCGCCGGGGCATTCGGAACCGTGGACGCGATCCGAAAGGAGCGTAGCTGGGGAGTATCGCTGGGTATCAGACATCCATCATCTGGGCCTTCGAGACCGTGACGAAGCGCTGCCCCTTGCTGCTCAACCGATAGCCTTCGCCCCCATGAAACGTGTGTTCAGCGGCATCCAACCATCTGGTGATCTCCATCTCGGAAATCTGCTCGGGGCACTCGTCAATTGGTCGAAGATGCAAGAAGACAACGACGCCGTCTACTGCGTTGTGGATCTTCACGCTCTGACCTTGCCGCAGGAGCCAGACGTTCTTCGTAAGAACACTGTCGAACTCGCGCAGCTCCTGATTGCGGTCGGGATCGATCCGGAACGCTCCACCTTGTTCGTGCAGAGCCAGGTCCCGCAGCATCCGCAGCTTGCGTGGCTCATGGAGTGCACGGTCAGCTACGGCGAACTCAGCCGAATGACCGCCTTCAAGGACAAGTCGAATCGCGACACCACGAAGTTCGTGTCTGCTGGCCTTTTCACCTATCCCGCGCTGCAAGCCGCCGACATCTTGTTGTACGACACCGATTTCGTCCCGGTTGGAGACGACCAGCGTCAGCACGTCGAAATCACGCGGGACATCGCCGAGCGGTTCAACTCTCGGTATGGCGAGACCTTTGTCGTGCCAGAGCACGTCATTCCCGAAGCTGGCGCTCGAGTCATGGATCTCCAAAAGCCCGACCGCAAGATGTCGAAGTCCGAAGGCGAGAGCCCTGGCACCGTGTTCGTTCTCGAAGATCCGAAGAAGATCGAGAAGAAATTCAAACGGGCCGTGACCGACTCTGAGTCCGACGTCAGATTCGACATTGCCGAGAAGCCTGGGGTCTCGAACCTGTTGTCGATCCTGAGCGCGTGTACCGGTGAGGCGCCCGAGGATCTTGCGAGCAACTACGAGCAGTACGGGCCTCTCAAGACCGATACGGCCGAGGCCGTCATCGAGCTTCTCCGCCCGATTCAGGCACGCTTCGCTGAGCTGCAGTCGGATCCAGCCGAGACGCAGCGATTGCTGCGGGTTGGCGCGGACAAGGCCCAGGTGGTCGCTGGAGAAGTGCTTGCTCGAGCCAAACGAAATATCGGCCTACTCGCCTGACCTCTCGGCGAAGTGATGAAAGGCGATTGCGGCAGCGTTCGCCACGTTGAGTGAATCGACGCTTCTGGTCATCGGGATTCGGGCTCGAATCGTCGCCTTGGACAACGTGGCCGGGGTCAGACCCGGGCCTTCTGCGCCCAAAATCACGGCCACCTTGGTCGGACGTGCAACATCTCGAAGATCGATGGTTCCCGATGGGGTCAGCGCGACCGTCGTGATTCCGTGGTCATGAAGCAGTTGTAACCCGTCGGGCAGGTCGGGTATGCGTGCATGAGGCAAGGTGAAGACTTGACCCATCGACGCCCGTATCGCTCGACGGTACAGAGGGTCCCCACATCGGGGATCGAGGAGGACGGCATCGACGCCGAGGCCCGCCGCATTTCGAATGATGACGCCAAGGTTGTTCGGGTTGTTGACATTCTCCAGAACCGCAACAGTTCGGCACGTGCTGAGGAGTTGCTCTGGCGGCGTGGGTGATGGTCGGGTGAAACACGAAAGGGTGTCGCGCAGATTTGGTCGGCCGGTGATTTCGGTCAGCACAGCGTCGTTGGCGATGAAGACATCGACGTCATCGGGGATCGACTCGGGCAGCGGGCTTGTTCTCCTCTCGCCGATCAGAACGGATCGCAACGCATAGCCGTGGGCAAGGGCGCGTTCGATGACCAGATCACCTTCGGCGATGAATGATCCGGCCATGTCGCCGCCGGCTCGTTCGCGGGCTTGACGCGCCACGTGGTCCCGAAGTCCCAGGAATACGGCGATGCGTTTGTCATCTCGATGTTCAACCCGGGACTCCATGACACCGAAGGGTACGAAGGATGCGGTGATCGCGCATCTGGCGACGCGGATCGTGGCGTAGAGGTACGGAGTGGGGGAATTTCATGGATGAGCGCAACGCAGAGCGAGATAGCGCAACATTGTCGACGTTGATGCTGGATGTACACGATCTCGTCGCCGTGGTCGCCGATGTCGGGCTCGACAGCTTCATGGACGAGATGATCGCCACACTGCGAACCTCGATCGGGGCGTTCGATGATCGTGTCGTCGAGCACCAGGTGCGGAGTGGGTTCAGTTACAACACGCCGGAGCATGGTTTGGTCGAGTGGATGCCTGCGATGGTCACGAGAGACGTGGTCTCGGTGAAGACCGTGGGATATCACCCCGCGAATCCCGTACGCCGCGGGATCCCGAGCGTGTTGGCAACAACTGCGCTCTATGACACGCGGACTGGTCGCTTGATGGCCATGTGCGAGGCAACCCTGCTCACGGCGATCAGGACCGGCGCCGCCTCCGCAGTCGTGACCGATGCGACGACGCACCATCAACCCATCTCTCTCGGCGTCGTGGGGTGCGGGGCCCAGGCTGTCACGCAGATCCACGCACTTCGCCGAGTACGTACAATCGATCGCCTCGTCGTGACCGACACCGATGCCGTCGTCGCGAACTCTCTTTGGGAGCGACTCCCGGATGGGGTCGTCACCCCCGAGGTCGTGAGTCTCGACGAGTTCAACGCACGCATCGGAACATTCGATGTCGTGTGCACCTGCACGTCCGTGCCGCTCGGACATCCTCCGGTTGCTGATTTTTCTCGAGCTCGGCCGAACCTCCACGTGAATGCCGTTGGCGCAGACTTTCCCGGCAAGACGGAACTGCCGCTCGAGTATCTCGAGTCGGCTGTCGTCATCCCCGACCTTGCCGAACAGTGCATGATCGAGGGCGAAAGCCAGCGGCTACGACTGGAAGATCTTGGCCCGTCGATGGTCGACGTGGTTGGTGGCAAGGTGCAGGGACTTGCCACCCAACGCACCGTTTTCGACTCGACAGGCTGGTCGTACGAAGATCTTCTTGCCGCGCAACTGTTCCTCGGTCACGCACAGCGCCTGGGACTGGGAACAACGATCGATCTCCAGCTCGAACCGAACGACCCCTACGATCCCTACGAGATGGTTCGATTCACTGCTGCGCAGCGATCCATCCAAAGCTCGGCTTCGGTTCGCGAGATCGGGTGAACACGCCGGTGTCGAGGTGCAACCCCGCTCCGATGTCGTAGCCGTCGATGAGGGGTTCTATGAACGTGCCGCGTATCGGTAGGCCTTCTGCCACCGCCTGAGCAATCTGGTCGAGCCAAGCTTCGAACAATTGCTCCCTCCAGCCGTCGTCCTCGGTGATCGCTCCGAGTCCCATCACGACAAGGTCTCGGCCGTCGACGAGTTCGGATATCCGGGCGAGCGTGTCGAGCAGTTCGTCGGGTCGAGGAGTTCGTCCTTCGGCGTCTCGGCGATCGTGTTGGGGCCACGCCTCCAGGGAGCCGGATGCGGTCACCCCGTAAGGTGCTGCGATCCCTACGCCGATGGCGTCGAATGTGTCGGCCAATTCCGGGCGATCGACCGCCGATCTCCACGGCCATTCGAGCACGCCCTCGCGAATCGCGCGAGACCAGCTCTGCCAGATGACGTCGTCCCACATGGAGCGCTGGGCCATCGCTGCATCATCGACCGCGTGAAGGGTGGGTAGGGCAAAGCTACCGACGACCGGCGTTGCACCTGAAGCGAGCAGGCGCTGTGCCTCGAACGTCGCGTCGATGACACCTTCGACCGCGCCTTGGACCTTCTCCAGGCTTTGCACACCCGGCGGACGACTACCGAGGAAGTACCCACGAATTGCCCAACCGATCGGATCGTCGATGGGAATCCAGGTAGTCACGTACTCATCGAAGAGTTCGGCCATCCGATCGACGTGGCGCGACCAATGAATCGATGGACCGCCCGTGGTGCAGAAGCCATCGGTGTCTTCGGCGAACCAACCGGGAAGTGAACCGTGGTGAAGGGTGGCCCACACCGCCAGACCGGCGTCCTTGGCTGTCGCGAGCCGTTGTTCGAGCACTTCCAGCTCTTGGTGGTCGATCTGCCCCGCAAACGGCTCGACTCGCGCCCACTCGAGTGTCAATCGGACGTGCCGTAGCCCGTGCTCGACGAGAAGTTGGAAGTCCTCGATCGTGCGACTGCGAAAATCGTTGCCGGTGTCCGAGGGCGCTACCCCAGCGCGACGCTCCCAACGAAACCAGTCGGAGCGGAGCCCGGCGCCCTCGATCGACACCGAGGGTGCGCCACCACCCCAGATGAAGTCGTCGTCGAACATCATTCCAAGTATGACGCGATCAGAGACAGCTCAGGCACCGCTGTACTTGCGGTTGCGCAATACCGCACGACCGGGGAGAGAGCTACAGTCCGGGCATGGTCTTACGCCGAGGTCGCCGTCGCCGCCAGCAACGGTTCACGTACTCCGCATGGGACGGTACGCAAGCCGACTACGAGATGACTGCGGACGATCTGTTCCGGCAGATGACCGATGACCTTGCGTATCACGGCGATCCAAACGCAGCGCTCCGAAACCTGCTTCAGAACGGCTTCGATGAAGACGGCGAGCGTATGCAGGGACTTCGCGAGATGCTCGACAGGCTTCGAGAACGCAGGGAACAGCTCCTCGAATCGGGCGATGTCGGCGGTGTGTTCGCGGACATCGCGGAGAAACTTCGCGAGATCGTGGACACCGAGCGGGACAACGTGAACGCTCAGGCGGAGTACTCCGCAGGAGGTGATGACCCCGAGCAAGCCGCTCGCGACGCAGCCGTGGCCGCCGAGCGGAACATGGCACTCGACATGTTGCCTCCTGACCTGCCCGGTCAAGTTCGCAGCCTTTCGAACTACGACTTCACGTCGAAGAATGCACAACAACAATTCGACGAACTCCTCGACGATCTCAGAAGCCAGTTGATGCAGCAAGCTGTCGACGGAATGTCTGACGCGATGGACAACATGTCGCCCGAGGACATGGCGCGAATGAAGGACATGCTCGCCGACCTCAATGAGATGCTCGACCAACGAGCGAACGGTCAAGAGCCGGACTTCGAACAGTTCATGGACAAACATGGCGACTTCTTCCCGGAGAACCCGCAGACGTTGGACGAGTTGTTGGAAGCGATGGCGCAGCGAATGGCAGCCGCACAGGCGATGTTGAATTCGATGTCCCCGGAGCAACGTGCCCAACTTCAGGAGCTGTCCGATCAGCTCCTCGGCGACGTGGACCTGCAGTTTCAGATGAGTCAACTCGGAAACAATTTGCAGTCGATGTTTCCGGACATGAACTGGGAGCAGAGCTACGACACCCAGGGTGCCGATCCGCTCAATTTCGGCGAGGCGATGGATCTGATGAACGATCTTGGTGATCTCGATCAGATCGAACAGATGCTCCGTGGAACCAGCAATCCGGGAGCCCTCGCCGAGATCGACTTCGAACGCGCTGGGGAGCTACTCGGTGAGGACACCGCGCAATCGATGGAGCGGATGGCGCAGTTCACGAAGATGCTCGAAGACGCTGGCCTGATCAACAACAAAGAGGGAGCTCTCGAGCTCACCCCGCGGGCGCTGCGAATGCTTGGCCAGAACGTTCTCGATGATCTCTACAGCAAGCTCTCGGCGGACCGCCTCGGAAGACACAACGTCGCAGTCTCGGGTATCGGGCACGAGCGAAACTTCGAGACGAAGCCATACGAATTTGGTGATCCGTTCACGCTGAACATCGAGCGGACAGTCCGGAACGCAATTCAACGAGCGGGCGGGGGAGTCCCCGTAGACCTCACGCCGGACGACTTCGAGGTCGAACGAACCGAACGGACGACGCGCACGTCGACCGTATTGATGCTCGACCTTTCGCTGTCGATGCCGATGCGTGACAACTTCGTTCCCGCGAAGAAGGTTGCACTGGCGCTCGAGTCCTTGATCTCAGGCCAGTACCCGCAGGATTATCTCGGGATCGTGACCTTCAGCGAGGTCGCACGCGAGGTCGCTGCGCGCGACTTGGCCGAGCTCTCGTGGGACTACGTGTATGGCACGAACATGCAGCATGGATTTCAGCTCGCCCGACGAATGCTCGCCCGGGAGTCGGGGACCAAGCAGATCCTGATGGTGACCGATGGTGAGCCAACCGCCCATATCAATTCGATGGGGCGTCCGGAATTCAACTACCCACCCACCCAGGAGACGATCGACCTCACGTTGAAAGACGTCAACAAGTGCACCCGAGAGAACATTCGGATCAATGTGTTCATGCTCGACGCCACCCCGTATCTGACCTCGTTCATCGAGCAGATCACCAAGATGAACGGCGGTCGAGCGTTCTTCACCGATAACCAGAACGTCGGAGATTTCGTGTTGGTCGACTTCGTCGAGCAGAAACGAAAGCTGATTCGGCGTGCCGGCTGAGTATGACGAGTTCGCCTTCTTCGCCGACAACGCTCTCGAGTACGACATCGCATTCGACGCACAACCTGTCGTTCGACGCGACACGGTCCTGTTGGACGATGAGCGAGCGCTGAGCGCACTGGTCTGGGGTGTCGAGCCAGCCGAGCTCGTCTTGATCCATGGTGGGGCCCAGAACGCCCACACCTGGGACACGGTGTGTTTGGCCCTCGGTCGACCGCTCGTCGCCTTGGACATGCCCGGACATGGTCACTCGGGCGCTCCAGCGAATGGTGCAGCGAATGTTGCACGCAACGCCGAGGACATCGCGGTCGCGATTCGTTCGCTTGCCCCGCGTGCACGCGTCATCGTAGGGATGAGCCTCGGCGGGCTCACGACCATCGCACTTTCTGCCCATGCACCTGAATTGGTGGACACGATGGTGCTCATCGACATCACGCCTGGCGTCAACCACGGCAAGGCTAAAGACATCGCCGCGTTCGTGAATGGACCGGAGAGCTTCGACAACTTCGACGATCTTCTTGCCCGAACCGTCGAATTCAATCCGACGAGGAGTGAGGCTTCGCTTCGCCGAGGGATTCTCCACAATGCAGAACAACGTGAGGACGGCAGTTGGGTATGGCGACATGCCAGGCACCGGGTATTCGAGCCCGAACGCATCGATCGTGATCATGGGCAGCTGTGGGACGCGCTCGAGGACCACTCGGGGCCCGTGGTGCTGGCGCGGGGTATGCGACCGCAATCGGTGGTCGACGACGATGATGAGGCCGAGTTGAGGCGCCGTCGTCCTGATGCGCGCATCGAATATTTTCTCGATGCCGGGCACAGCATCCAAGGCGACATGCCAGTCGAGCTCGCAGCGCTCCTCGACGAGGTCGTGCCAACCTCGTGACCGTCGACGCGGTCGACGAGATCTTCGACCTCTTTGCTGCTTACGGCGCCAGCGGATACGACGAGCGGGTCTCGCTCCTCGACCACTCGTTGCAGACTGCTGCGCGTGCCGTGTCCGAGCATGCAGACGGAACGCTTGTTGTCGCAGCGCTGCTCCACGATCTTGGCCACCTCCTTCAAGCTCGTGCCCGCGGCACTGAGGACTACCTTGCCGGCGACTGGGATCACGATCGCGTCGCGCAGCGATGGCTTCAGCCGCACTTCGGCCCCACGATCGGGCACAGCTGCCGCCGACGCCATTCGACTCCGACGTTGGGACGACGATGGCAAGGTTCCGGGCCTGACCATCCCTCCACTCGATCACTATCGCCCGCTCTTGCAAGCCACGCTGAACCGTCGATCACGAGGTCAGTCGACGGCTCGCGGTGGGTGCTGGTGAATGAATGAGACGACCGCCTCGGGGTCGTCGAGTACGGCGATCATGTCCGCATACGGTCTGTCGCCAGCCAACTGGCGGAGCAGTTTTGGCGCAGCGAGCCGATCGTCGCTCCAGTAGGAGGAGTCGAGGAACACCATTGGCGAGATGACGTCGAAGGTGACGTAGTGGTTCTGTGTCGCATCCATGAACACCTCCTGCACGGTCCCTGCGGCTCCTGGTGTGTACACAACACCGTGGGTTGCGATTGCGAGCAGCCCATCCTCTCGAATGCTGTTCGAGAAGTATTTGGCAACATCGGTTGCAAAGGTATTGGTCGGTTCGTGCCCGTAGAACCATGTGGGAATGGCGAGGCTTGTTGATCCTGTCGGGTAACGAGCGGTCACCGACATGCTTGCGGCGAGGTAGTCGCCGGTGGTGTAGTCCACCGCTGTAGCCAGTAGCTGGATCGCATCATCGAGCGCCTGGTCATCATGGGGAGCCATCCACGCGCCGAGGTTGCCCGCTTCCATCGCGCCGGGACCGCCACCGGTGACGACGAGCATTCCCGACCGAGTCAGTGCTCGGGCGACCAGCGCGACCGAGCGGTATGTTTCGACATCTCGGTGAAGACCGTGTCCGCCCATGATCGCCACCACCTGCTCGTGGTTGCTCAAGAACCCGTCGAGGGCGTCGTCGATCGCATGATCATGAATGCGCTGAGCGAGAGCTTCGATGATCGGTGCAGGCGGTTCGGCTCGCCAGCGAGCTTGGTGCGCATAGATCCGTGCATCGAGGTCGTCGGCGCGGAGTTCCTCGGGGGAGTAGAGGTGTCCTCGGTATGGGTTGTACGGGATTCGGGCGAACGGCGGGAAGATCGTTGCGCCCGAGGCGGCGACGTGACCTTCCGCGGTCGGTGTCATCAGACATCCCAGAAACACCGTATGGGGCCAGGGTCGACTGGAGAGCGAGCGTTCTCTGTCGCGCAGGTCGAGACCTTGAATTGCGAGTGCGCTCTGACTCAACTCGCCCTCCATGAGAGCATCGAACTGGTCGAGCGAGATCACCTCGGCACATTCGGTAATCAGTGGTGCGCGTTGGATGCCCTCAGGAGATGACGTCGTCATGATTTTGTCACGTTTGCCTCTGCGGCCCGTGTTGTGTGCGCGAGTGGTGTGGCCAGAGTTGGCAATGTTGTCAGAAAAGTTTGAGATTTCAAGGATTCCAGCTTTACATCTGTTGGGTTACAGTGTTGTAATTACATCACGGGAGATACGGCGGATTCGTCGTTCACACAAGAATGACGACGATCGCTGTCGACGCGCGCGTTGGTACGGCGGAGAGTTTGGAGCAGGACACACGATGGTAATCTTGGGCGCGTCCGACAAAGATGAACCAACTTGGCATGACTTCGCGAACTGCCTTGGTGTGGACCCCGATCTCTTCTTCCCAGAACGCGGGGCATCCACGAAGGAAGCCAAGGAGGTCTGTCGCGGCTGTGTGGTACGCGATGATTGCCTCGAATATGCGCTGCAGAATGGCGAGAAATTCGGTATCTGGGGTGGCATGAGCGAGCGGGAACGACGTCGAATCAGACGGCAACGTGCGCTGGCCCGTGCTGCGGTGGCAGCAGAAGCGACAAGTTAGTTGCTACCATTGGCAACATGAATCTTGGTGCACCAGAGCTTCTGATCGTTCTTGTCGTCATTCTTGTCCTTTTCGGGGGCGCAAAGCTGCCGAAACTGGCCCGCTCTCTCGGGCAGGCCCAAAAAGAGTTCAAGGATGGAGTTTCCGACGGCCTCGAGGACGAAGAATCCAAAGAGGTCAAGGACGCGTAACGCGCCCCTGATCGGCAAACATCAGTCACAACATTGAAGAAGGCACCGGCCGGGCCGGTGCCTTCGTGCGTTCAGCGCCGACAGGAGCGAGCGCCAACGGGTCTGCGTAAATGGCCGTAAATGGCTTAGAGGCGCACCTTACGTTCTGCCTTGGCAACCTTTTCTGCGTCCTTGCGACGGGCTTTGAGGATCCGTCGCCGTTGTCGCTCGGAGCACCCACCCCACACGCCGTGGTCGATTCGATTCTCGAGCGCGTACTCCAGACAGCCGTCCTTCACCGGGCACGTGGCGCAGATTCGCTTGGCCACTTCGACTCCGACCCCATCGCTGGGAAAGAAGGTTTCGGGGGGTTGATTAGCGCACAGCCCTCGGGCCATCCAGTTCGGTTCCATGAGAAACACCTCCGAGTGTTCGCAACTGTACTACGCCCAGACCGGACCGAAAGTTCCCGTAAAGGAGAACTTTCATTTCAGTGCGGCAGAAAAGGTGCGTCTCCCTGGTCGTTGCAACGCTAGCCTGACCCTCGAGTTCACGCGGGTTTGTCCCGTTTCGAGAGGAATGTCATGTCGAACGCCATGGAAGAGCAACTCCCCGCTCAAGGTCACGCAAAAATCGTGTATCAGGGTCCGGTTGCACCACATTGGGACATTCGTACGATCTCGGGAGAGGCTCCCTTGATGGATGGGTTCCGCGACAGGGTCACGGCCCGTTTGTTGTTGTTGCCACCACACGATCCGCAGTTTCGTCGCAATCGCGAACGAGTGAATCGAGATGGTGAGCGTGAACGTATCTACATCGAGTGGGACCTCGGCTACGAAGAGGAAGAGCCAGCTCCACGTACGTGAACTGAGCGAATCGGACTCCCCATGACCGATCCGTTTAGCGTTGTTGTCCAACTTCGGCTTACCTAACAGGAGCCGTGCGCTGTCCGATGGGCACGGCATGTCCAAGGAGCTCGTGGTGCAAGATCCGTTTGACGTCATCGATGTTGATGGCCGCTCGTTCTCGATCGCACCGGTTGATTTCAACCCGACGCACTACCTCAATCGAGAGTTGAGCTGGCTGTCGTTCAATGCTCGGGTTCTCGCGCTCGCCGCTGATGTCAAGATCCCTCTCCTCGAGCGGCTCAAGTACGTCGCCATCTACGGCAGCAATCTCGACGAGTTCTTCCAAGTTCGCGTCGCTGGCCTTCGCGATCTCGTCGCGGGCGAGGTCCGTGTCCGGACACCGGACGGTCGCACCCCTGAGGAGCAGCTCGACGCGATTCGGGTGGCTGTAGAACAGCTCGAGCGATATCGCCAGGACGTCTTCACCAATCAGCTCATTCCCCAGCTTCGGCTTCAGGGCGTGTCGATCTTGGGGTACGACGAACTCGAGCCGGCTGACCAGAAGCTTGCTGATGCCTATTTCGACGAGCAGGTGTTCCCGATCCTGACGCCGCTCGCCGTCGACCCCGGCCACCCATTTCCCTACATCTCGGACCTCTCGCTCAACCTCGGGGTTCGTGTTCGACGCCTCGAGGACGAACGAAGCCGGTTCGCTCGCATCAAGGTGCCGGGCTCACTCGACCGACTCGTGGAGCTCACAGCACCCGGTATGTTCATTCGCGTCGAGGACCTCATCGTCGCTCATCTCGACCAGCTCTTCCCTGGCCTGGAGATTGTCGAACATCTTGCGTTTCGTGTGACGAGAAACGCCGACCTGAACTATCGAGATGAAGAGGCAGATGATCTCCTCGAACTCGTCGAAATGGAACTGCGTCGACGTCGATTCGGAAACGCCGTCCGGCTCGAGATTGGTACGAGCTCTGGCGAATCGATCCATTCGCTGCTTCGTCGCGAGCTTCAGATCGACGAGAGCGATATCTATGTCGAACATGGCTTTCTTGCCTCGAGCGACCTCTGGTCGCTGATGAAGCTCGACCGTCCTGACCTTCGGTTCGATGACTTCTCACCAGTGGTTCCCGCTCGCGTGTCGCAACGCAGCGGTGAGGAAGTCGATCTGTTCGAGGAGCTGAGAGCTCGAGACCTGCTCGTGCATCACCCGTACGAATCGTTTACAGCGTCGATCCAGGATCTGATTCGTCGAGCTGCCTCAGATCCCGATGTCGTGGCGATCAAGATGACGCTCTACAGGACCTCGAGTGACAGTTCCATCATCCGCTCCCTCGTACGAGCCGCCGAGCAGGGCAAACAGGTTGCGGTGCTCATCGAACTTCGGGCCCGTTTCGACGAACGAGCAAACATCGAATGGGCCAAGACGTTGGAGCAGGCTGGTGTCCACGTGACTTACGGGATTACCGGGCTGAAGATCCACGCAAAGATGACAATGGTTGTCCGTCGTGAAGCGGGACGCATGGTTCGGTATTGCCACTTCGGCACGGGCAACTACAACCAGGGAACGGCACGACTCTATTGCGACTTCGGGCTGTTGACCTCGAGCGAGAAACTCGGCGACGAAGTTGCCGTACTTTTCAACACGCTCACGGGCTACGGCGGCGATGTCAGCTATGACGATCTTCTCGTGGCCCCCGCTGGGCTCCGTTCAGGGATCAGCGATCTGATCCGCCAGGAGATGCGTTCGGCAAACGGTCGCATCATCGTGAAGATGAACTCGTTGGTTGATCCCAGCATCATCGGGCTCCTCTACGAGGCTAGCCAGGCGGGTGTGGAAGTTGACTGTCTGGTCCGCGGGATCTGCGGGCTGCGGCCAGGGGTTCCGGGTCTGTCCGAGAACATTCGTGTTCGATCGACGATCGGGCGATATCTCGAACACGCCCGGCTGTACTACTTCGCCAACGGCCGGGGAGAAGACGAATCCATTGTGTACATGGGTTCGGCAGACGTGATGCAACGGAACCTCGACCATCGAGTCGAGACACTTGTTGCGATCTCTGATCCGTCTGTCGAAGCACGTCTCTTGCAGACACTCGAGATGGAACTGCAGCCAAATCTCCAGAGCTGGGACCTCGGCCCTGATGGATCGTGGACCCGAGAAGCCCACGAGGGGTTGCTTGATCTTCACGAGGCATTCGAGGATGCGGCGAAACACCGCCGGAAATCATCGAGTTCCCGGAGCTGAGTGCGGTGGCGAAATCAACAGCAGAAGTCAAGGCGGCAGGAGGAATCATCATCCGGTCAAGCACGAGCAACAATGGACCAAAGGTCCTGCTCGTTCATCGTCAGCGCTACAACGACTGGAGCTTTCCGAAAGGCAAGCTCGAAGAGGGCGAGAAGTTCAAGGAAGCCGCAATGCGTGAGGTACTCGAGGAAACCGGGTTCGAGTGCAAGATGCACAAGCCTTCGCTACCTTCGCTGACCTACCTCGACCGCAACGGCAGTCGCAAGGAAGTTCGGTATTGGTTGATGACGGTCCTCTCAGGGACCTTTGAACCAAACCAAGAAGTGGACATGATCGCCTGGGTTCGTGCCGCCAGCGTTGTGGAACGTCTCACGTACATCACGGACCGAACGGCCTTTTCCAATCTCGTGATGTCCGGCCGAATCGACGAAGTGCTCCGCTGAACCAGAGGCCGTGAACGGCATGTTGGCGTTTCGAGCCGCCAGGAGAGAAAGGCCGTAAGTGACGAGGCCGTCAGGCCGAGGAACGACGTTTACCTGATGTTCACCTCAGGAGAACGTGTACGTAAGCCAACCCCCGTAGCTTCCGGAGGGTGAGTGGGTGAAACGTTCGCCTGCATTCCCTCAGGAGGGCTACCGTGACACGTGGATTTCGCCAGCTGACTCGTCTGCTGGCTCTGATCATGGCGACGGCGCTGATCGCCGCAGCATGTGGTTCTGACGGCGATGGCGACGCCGCCGCGGACCCCGATGTCAATGGCGACGACGACTCGTCGGACGTAGCAGGCGAGATCTTCATCTCCGGTTCGTCGACAGTCGAGCCGGTTTCGGTTCGTGTCGCAGAGCTGTTCGAAGATGTTGCACCCGACGTGTTTGTTGATGTCGAGGGTCCCGGTACCGGTGATGGATTCCAGAAGTTCTGTTCCGACGAGACCGATATTTCTGGTGCATCTCGCGCGATCAAGGACGCTGAGGCCGAAGCGTGCGCAGCTGAAGGAATCGCGTACACCGAGATCCTGGTTGGTATCGATGGCATCGGTGTCATGACCAATACAGCGAACTCGGCGGTCGATTGTGTGACGTTCGAGAACCTGTATGGACTGATTGGTCCTGAGTCCGAGGGCATCGACACGTGGGCTGGTGCCAATGACGTTCTCGGTGACGGCCTGCCGGATGCGCCGTTGGACATCTTTGGTCCTGGTGCCGAGTCGGGGACCTTCGACAGCTTCGTCGAGATCGTCCTCGAAGACATTGCTGAGGAGCGGGGCGTCGCGGCCGGGGCTCGCTCGGACTACAACCCATCTGCAGAGGACAACATCATCCTTCAGGGTATTCAGTCCTCAGATACCAGCCTTGGTTGGGTCGGATTCGCCTTCGCAGCAAACGCTGAAGTGAAGCTGCTCGAGGTCGATGGCGGCGATGGCTGCATCGAAGCGAACGTGGAGACGATCGCCTCCAACGAATACCCGATTTCTCGCAACCTCTACATCTATGTCAACGACGCGAAAGCGGCGGAGTCCCCCGCACTCCGCGCATTCGTTGACTTCTACGTCACGGACGGGCTCGACCAGGCGGTCGGTGAGGTGGGCTACGTGCCTCTCACCGACGCCGCCAAGGACGAAGTCCGCGCTGGCTGGAACAGCTGAACCCCGTGACCGCTCGATGCCGGGAGTAGGTTTCGACAAATGGCTGATATCAGCACCTGGCCCGACCCCATTGGCGTGAATCTCCGGAGCGATCCACTCAGTGTCGAGGCCCTTGCGGGACCTCGACGTCGAGCTTGGAAGGAGGCGGCGATTCGAGGTGTCTTCCTCTGCGCCGCTTTCATCTCGATCGTAATCTCCGTACTGATCGTGTTCAGTCTGATTCGCGAAGCTTGGATCTTCATGACCGGCGTTGAGTGGGCCAAGACCTGGGGGCAGAACGGGTGGTTCCCGCGCAACGGGCTCTATGACATGCCGACGTTGTTGGTGTCGTCGCTGATCGTGACCGTTGTGGCCATGTTGGTCGCTGGCCCGCTCGGTCTCGGTTCGGCGATCTACTTGAGTGAGTACGCAAGCCGCCGAACCCGCTCGTTTCTGAAGCCGGTCCTCGAGGTCTTGGCAGGTGTGCCGTCGGTGGTCCTTGGTTTCTTTGCGCTCTTCTTCATCAGCCCGCAGGTCATCGAACGCATCGGCCGCAACGGATGGTTGGTCATCGGTGCGGTGGTCATTGTGGGGTATCTCGCCTTCGTCGTGACATGGGCTCGCAAGCTCGTGCAGCGCGAGGCAGGCGCGGACATGGCAACGCAGATCAAGCGAGTCCTGATCCTGACCGCCCTCGTCGCCACGGCACTGGTGCTCATCTGGTGGGTCAACGACGTTGCTGGCTCAGGCGATCCCGAATCGCAGGACTTCTTCTCGGTCAAGAGGAGTGGACAGCTTGCGGCCGCAGCTGTGGGTGTCGGCATCTTGACCATTCCACTCGTCGCCTCGGTTTCCGAGGATGCCTTGGCTGCGGTGCCCAAGGAGCTACGCAACGCATCTGCCGGGCTCGGCGCTCGCAAGATGACCACGACGGTTCAGGTCGTGCTTCCCGCAGCGGTTTCGGGAATCGTGGCGGCCTTCATCATCGGGATCAGTCGGGCACTCGGCGAGACCATGGTCGTCTTCATGGCAGGGGGAGCCGCCGATGCGGCGCTGTTCACCTCGTCGCCCTTCGACGGTGGCCTCACGATGACAGCGGGCATGGCATCGCTTGCTACCGGAACCGACAACGTGGTCGGCGAGGGACTCACCTTCCAGAGCCTGTATTTCGTTGGCCTCGTGCTGTTCATCTTGACGCTCACCCTCAACGTGCTCGCCGGACGGTTCGTGAACCGCGTGCGAGAGAAGTACTAGGAGCTCGCCATGGCATTCACCACGATTGGCGACACGAATGCGGCTCGCCGCGTCGAGGACGAGATCTTTCGCCAGGGTCGAGATCTCAAGGGCTCGGGCTTTCGAGTGCTGGTCTTCGCGGCCCTTGGCCTGAGTATTCTCATCCTCCTCGTCCTACTCGGCCAGGTGCTCAACGACGGCTGGTCGGTCCTGAGCGAACGTTTTGGTGACTTTTGGTCAGGCACATTGCGAAGTCGGTCCGAAGACGAGAAGTTGGGCATCTCCCAGGGTCTTGTTGGTTCATTCTGGATTGCGGTATTCGTCGGAGTTTTGGCATTTCCGATCGGAATCTCGGCTGCCATCTACTTGGAGGAATACGCGCCTCAGAATTGGATCACCAAGACCCTGGACATCGCGATTCGCAACCTCGCCGGCGTCCCCTCGGTTGTGTACGGATTGCTCGGATTGTTCCTGTTCGTGAAGCTAGCCAACGACGGGCAGAGCTCCCTGTACGCGGGTGGCATCACGCTTGCGATTCTGGTGCTTCCGATCGTGGTCATCACCTCCGCCGAAGCAATACGAGCTGTTCCTTCGAGTCTGCGCGAGAGTGCCTATGGAGTCGGCGCGACGAAATGGGATGTCGTCCGGAGCCAGGTTCTCCCATTCGCCGCACCCGGTATCTTGACCGGCACGCTCTTGTCGCTGTCGCGTGCGGTTGGCGAGGCTGCGCCGCTCATCCTTGTCGGCGCGATCACAGGTCGGTTGGCCCCTCGCGACGGGTCGTTCCTCACGCTCGACCAGTTCGATGATCGTTTCACCGCGATGCCCATCGTGATCGTGGGTTGGGTGCAAGAATCTGGGCGAGACGATGGCTTCGCTGCCGCCGCAGGAGCCGCAATCGTGGTTCTGCTCGGTCTCGTGATCATCATGAATTCCGTGGCTGTGTTACTGCGCAACTATTTTGAGAAGAAGCGGGGATAGGTCGATGGTCAATCTGAAACCCTCTGACAAATCAATCTTGAAAGGCATGCGTGTGAGCCCTGGCGAAGCACCGGAAGCGTCTGTCTCCTCGGAGGGCGACGATCACGACGAGTTTCCGGCCGAGGACCTGGTGTTCGATGTCTCAGCCCTGAGCGTCTTCTACGGCCAGTTCCGCGCGGTACGCGATGTCAACATGTTGATCAAGCGCAACGAGATCACCGCACTGATCGGCCCCTCTGGTTGCGGGAAGTCGACTGTTCTTCGGTCGTTCAACCGAATGAACGACTTGATCCCAACGGCTCGAGTGGAGGGCAACCTGTTGTACCGCGGCGTCGACCTCTACGACGAACGAGTTGACCCCGTGGAGGTTCGCCGGCGGATCGGCATGGTTTTCCAAAAGCCGAATCCGTTCCCGAAGAGCGTCTATGACAACGTGGCGTACGGTCCGCGCGTCGCTGGTCGCAAGCGTGGGCTCGACGATGTGGTCGAAAACAGCCTGAGGAAGGCGGCGCTCTGGGATGAGGTCAAGGATCGTCTTCGTGAATCCGCCATAGGTCTGTCCGGAGGACAGCAACAACGTCTCAGTATTGCCCGGGCGATCGCGGTCGACCCAGAGGTGCTGCTCATGGATGAACCTTGCTCGGCCCTCGATCCGATCGCCACGTCACGGATCGAAGAACTGATGGAGGAGATCAAGGATGAATACACGATCCTCATCGTGACGCACAACATGCAACAGGCGGCCCGCGTGTCGGACCGAACGGCGTTCTTTTCAGTCGAGGTCGATGAATCAAGCGATCGACGCACGGGCTTGCTCATCGAATACGCCACTACAGATAAACTGTTCTCGAACCCCGACGATGAGCGGACCGAGAACTACATCACTGGCCGATTCGGCTGAGGGGGAGAGCCATATGGTTGAGCTCAGGGGCAGTTTCCACGAAGAACTCGACGCGGTCCGCGATTTGATCGTGACACTCGCAGCCCATGTCACCGAAGCGATTCCGCTGGCGACCGAAGCGCTCATCGACAACAACCTCGAAATCGCGCAAGAGGTCATCCAGCACGACGTCGATCTCGACCTGTTGTCGGTGGAGATCGAAGAGCGCTGTTATGCCTTGATCGCGCTGCAACAGCCCATGGCATCAGACATGCGCTCGATCGTCACTGCGATGAAGATCAATGGTGAGTACGAACGCTCGGGAGATCTCGCTGTCAACATCTGCAAAGGTCTTCGTCGAAGTTACGGCATGACTCTTTCTCCGATACTTCGAGGCCTCATCACGTCGATGAGCGAAGAGGCCACGCGCCTCACTCGCCTCTCGGTCGACGCGTACGCTGAACGCCACGTTGCTCTGGCCGCCGCGCTTCCCGACATCGATGATCGACTCGATGACCTGCAGATCGAGTTCATCGAAGCGATCTTCAACGCACACCAGAACGGCGAGATCCTGCTACAGGAAACCGTGCAACTCGCGCTCATTGCCCGGTTCTACGAACGCATCGGGGATCATGCCGTGAACATTGGAGAGCGTGTGCTCTACATGGTGACCGGAGCGTCGCCTGAGCGTGAGGTTCGAGACGAGTTGACCACTGAGCTCCACGACACCATCGAGAGTGAAGCGTCCAAGCTGGCTGAAGGCGAGATGGAATAAGTCGATGTGGTCGTTCATCAGCCTGGTCCTGATCATTGTCCTCGGTATCCTCCTGTTCTCGAACCAGCAGCGTGAGCGCAAGATCCTGAAGAAATTGCAGCGCACACTGGAGACAGCGGGAGACACACAGTCGGACCCTTCGTCGGTCGATGCGGCACTGGACCGACTCGCAAACCTGCTTCACTCCGACGAGTCCGATGACATGGCGAGACGAATCACCGTTGCCTTCGACGCGCTGAGCACGGGGGCGGTTCTGGTCGATGCTGATGGCGTCGAACTCCTGCGCAACACGCTGGCGCAGCCATATGCGGCTGGCCGCCACGGAGACGCACTCATCGAGAATGTGATCCACGCGCAGCTCCAGGACGCACTCGTTGGTGAGACGACCGATGAGGAACTTCGGCTTCATGGTCCGCCTGAACGCGTGCTTCTGATCGTTGGAAGCCCACTCGTCGAGGCCGGCGAACTGCTCGGCGCTGTTGTGTTGGTCGATGACATCAGCGAGCAACAACGGCTCGACAGAGTCCGTCGAGACTTCGTGGCCAACGTAAGTCATGAACTCCGCACACCCGTTGGCGCCATGAGCCTCCTGGCCGAAACGCTTCAGGATGAGAGTGATGCCGACGTGATCAAGACGTTCCTTGATCGAATACAGATCGAATCGGATCGGCTTGCCTGGCTCGTCGACGAACTGCTCGACCTCAGCCGAATCGAAGGTGGGATCGACGCGCAGCCGGTAATCCTCGACCTGGGTTTGGTTGTCGAAGAAAGTGCCGCTGCGGTTCGGGCCGCAGCCGAAGCCAAGAACATCTCCTTCGTACTCGACCTCCATGATGCTCCTGAGATTCTTGGGCATCGAGAACAACTCATCTCTGCGGTCACGAACCTGTTGAGCAATGCAGTCAAGTACACAGACGAGCGTGGAACAGTCAGTGTGCGAGTGGTCGCACATGGCGGCGAAGTGGCGGTTGTCGTGGAAGACAGCGGTATCGGAATACCGCAACGCGATGTCGATCGGGTGTTCGAACGGTTCTATCGAGTCGACCGGGGCCGAGCCGGAACAACCGGTGGTGCTGGCCTCGGGTTGTCCATCGTTCGCAATGTTGCCTTCAACCACGGCGGTCGGGTCGAGCTGACCTCGCATGAAGGCGTGGGCTCGACGTTCTCGATGATCTTGCCCATGTCAGGTGCTCCCGAACACCATCGACAGAGAGTCGGGATGAGCGAACGGCCACCACGAGAATTCGATGCCTGACACGTCTGTCCTGGTCGTCGAGGACGAACCGAGTTTTGCTGAGGCGCTGACCCTGGGACTTGGACGTGAGGGATTCGTCGTCACCGTTGCTTCCGATGGCGCTGACGCGTTGCGCCGATTCGATGAGGTACAGCCCGACATCGTGCTTCTCGACGTGATGTTGCCCGCGCTCTCTGGCATCGATGTCTGTCGGGCGATCCGGGTGAAGTCGAACGTGCCGATCATCATGGTCAGCGCCAAGGGTGAAGAATTGGACATGGTTGTCGGGCTCGAAGTTGGCGCTGACGACTACGTCACGAAGCCGTATCGACTACGCGAGCTCGTGGCCAGAATGCGTGCCGTCATGAGACGCTTCGATGAAGCGAGCGCGAATCGGTCATCGACAGAACCCGAGGACATGCCCGTGGAACCGATCCGGGTGGGCGATGTGACCGTCGATGCCGACCGGCATGAGGTCTGGGTACGGGGAGTCAAAGAGACCCTTCCGCTCAAGGAGTTTGACCTGCTCGCTCTCTTGATGGACAACGCTGGTCGCGTATTGACTCGAGATGTACTGATCGATCGTGTGTGGGGTACCGACTATGTCGGCGACACCAAGACCCTGGACGTGCACGTGAAACGGTTGCGATCGAGGATCGAACTTGACCCCCAAAACCCCAGCAGAATCGTCACGATACGAGGCCTCGGATACAAGTACGAGGACATCACCGCGACTTGAAACGCCATAGGGGTCAACGTTTGGGTTAGTAGACGTTGATCTCGCCGTTGCGTATGAATCCTGCAAGCTGGAGGTTTCCTGCAGCGGCTGTTTCCGCGGCGAGCGCGGACGGGGCGCTCACTGAAACCACGGTGCCGAAGCCACCAGCCCATGCCTTTTGTACGATCTCGAAACTTGCACGACCGCTGACGTAGAGCCCGAGTTGACCCTGGGGTTCCTCGCCATCGATGATCATGCGACCGACTATCTTGTCAACCGCATTGTGCCTTCCGATGTCTTCACGGACCGAGATGATCGATCCGGCGCGGTTGAAGGCCGCCGCAGCATGGACGGCGCCAGTCTTGTCGAACAGTTCCTGTTCGGACCGCACCCGATCGGCAACATCGGCAAGAAGCAACGGATCGAACGGCTCAGCGGTCAGGGGTTCGAGGCGGGTCGTCAGTTCGTCGATGGCGTCGGCGCCGCAGATGCCACATGATGATGTCGTCGAGCCGAGGCGCGGCGTTGGCGTCGGTGCCTTGCCGTTGGTTTCCACCGTCACGATGTTGAATTGGCTGTCGACAGCCGAACCGTCAGCGCAATATCGAACCGAAGTCACGGGCGCCCCTGCGAGCATTCCCTCGGCGTGGAGAAACCCGACTGCAAGCTCGTAGTCGTTCCCCGGTGTCCGCATCGTGGTGGCCACCAACGTGCCGTCGAGTTGAATGGACAACGGCTCTTCGACGATGAGCTCGTCTGGGCGCCGTCTGTGGCCCTCAGGCCCATGACGCTGGACGAAGACACGGCGGGTTCGTCCCCGTTGCTTTCGATTTGGCACTGTCCACAATGGTAGCGATGCCTCACGTCGAACGATCGTGTTCAGCGGGCTGGTGGTAGATGACGGCAGCGCCCACGAGCGCCAGGGCCGCGCTGGCGAGCCAAGCCGGTGTGTAGCTGTCGAACTCGTCGATCGACCAGCCAACGATCGGTCCACCGAGGGTGGTGCCGAGCAAGAAGCCCATGATGAGTCGCCCGGATGCTTTGCCCGCGTTGGTCCGTTCGCGCACCATCGACAGGTTGGCTGCAGTGTTCCACGACCCGAGTGTCATTCCCGCGAGGACGGTACCCATCCAGAGGTAGGGCGGCGATCCGATGCTCGCGAGCCACATCAACGTGACGGCGACGGAGCCGCCAAGCGCCATCATGAACAACATCCGTCGAGCGGGCACACCTCTGTCCAGCAGAATGCCCGAAACGATGCGGGTCGGGATGGCAACGAGCCCTTGGAGGCCGAATACGCGACCGGCATCAGCTGCGGTCAATCCTGCGGCCTCCTCGGCGAACAAAGGAAGGAATCGACCGATCCCACCCCCGATCGTTCCGAGGAGAAACCCGAAGATGGCGACCTGCGTGACAAAGATGGGAAGGCGGTCCGATTTGGCCTCGGAGGTCGACCCTGCACCATGCACAGAGTCCAGTGGCAGTTCGGTGATCAGAATGACACCGAGCAGTGCAATGAACGAAAGGCCTGCGATCATCCAAACTCCTGCACGCCAGCCGTAATTGTTCGTGATCCACGGCATCAAGAAACCGGCGGTGAACACGGCCAGTTGGACGCCCGACTGTTTGATGCCGGTCACAATGCCTCGCTGGGCTGTCGGTATTCCCGTTGCGATTGCCCGGTTGGTCGATGGGTTGCCCAGACCCTGCGCGAGTCCGGCGATTCCCATGGCCAGAAGTAGAAATGCATAACTTTGTGCCAGTGCGACCAAGATCGCCGAGAAGCCAGAGACCAGCAGTACAGCGGCCATTGCTCGTCGACCACCGAGCGCGTCGCTCATCCGCCCGCTGAGGGGCGCAAGCAAGCTGCCCACACCGGTGTTTATCGCGCCGAGCAGGCCGATCTGCAGCTTGGAGATCGAGAATTCGTCCTGAAGTTCGGATGCAACAACCGCCAGCGCAAAGAAGACGACAGTCGACATCATCATGGTGATGATGAGCATTCCGGAGAACCCGGCGAGCCTTGCGCGCACCCACGCACCATACGGCCATTCAACGAAAGCAAGTTTCCTCTATCATGGAACAACAGCGGCGAGCTACGAAAGGGTCGGTCGATGCGCAAGTGGTGCAAAGAGTTCTGGCTTGAAGCTCGTGCGCGATCTGCAGGTCGGAAGGCCATGGGTAACGACAAAAGCACGTTCGCCACAGCTCGTGGCATCGTCGGAGCGACCGGCAATTCGTTCTCGAGTGCGTGGGACCTTCTCGAACGAGATGGCGGCGCCTACCTGCGCTCGATGGATACCGAACGAGCCATTCCTCCGAGTCTTTTCATCAGCGATCGGGATCGAGTTCGGCTCGGCGAAGTCGTTCCGTTGCCCGAACGTTGCATCGAGGACCACGGCAACCCAGATGCAATCTCTGTGGGTGCATGGGACATGGACGAGCTCGACGGCGGAGAGATCTGATCGATACCTGAAATCTCTGCGGAACTTGCGCGATGTGAGCGCCAGCCTCCGCCCAACGGACACGAGAAGCCAAAGAGCGCGTTGACGTGGCAATATCGAGACAATCCGAGAACGTGTCATGTCCGACAAGAGGGGTTGTGGTGAACGCTCATCCGATGATGTTCGACGAGGAGGACCCGTACCTCGCGCGAGTTCGTGAACTAGCGGGCTCCTTGCCAGAGTCTGCGGAGAAGATCTCGCATGGCCGTCCCGCTTTCTACACCAAGAAAGTGTTCGCGTATTTTGGCGGCTCGCTGAAGGTGGATGGGACCTGGGTCCAGAATCCGCATTCGATTGTCGTGCTGCCCGACGAAGATGAGCGTCATGCTCTGCTGTCGGACGCACGCGTGTATGTGCCGGCGTACCTGGGCCCTTCGGGCTGGATCGGTGTGGATCTCGACGACTCGACCGACTGGACCGAAGTGGCCGAGCTCATCGAAGAGTCCTACAGACTCACAGCGCCGAGATCCAGCAACCGGCCAGGTGTTGCCACCACCATGACATCCACGCCGCAGCGGCCGTCATCGGCTGTCTGACCCGCGCGATGTCAGGGCTTCTGCTTCGATACGGCAAGCCACACCCTGCCCGTCTGCAGCTAGCATCAGGCAATCAGCTACTCGGAGGAGGAACGTGATGCATGACAGCAGCAGAGCGCAGACGATGGACGCCGTTTTCGGACGGCACATGGACGCAGAGTTGGCCGGGGACCTCGACGAGACCATGGCCACGATGTCGGAGAACCCGCACATCCTCAATGGACCCAGCATGACCGGGGGTGAGGGAAAGGACGGCGTACGTGACTTCTACGCCAATGATCTGATCGGTCAGTTCTTCCCGCCCGATGCGACGTTCGAGACGATCTCGCGAACCCATGGCGAACATCGTCTCGTGGACGAACTCGTGATTTCGTTCACGCACACGCACCAGATGAATCACATCTTGCCCGGCGTCGAACCGACGGGTCATCCGGTGTCGGTGATCTTCGTGGTCATCGTGGGAGTCGAGGACGACAAGATCTCCTACGAGCACATCTACTGGGATCAGGCGTCGATCCTGAAGCAGATCGGGCTGCTCCAGGCCGAGGACCTGCCGATCGCTGGACGTGAGGCCGCGGACAAGCTTCTGGCCCTGACCAGCCCCCGCTGAGCCGGCCACCGAAGCGCTTGCGCACAATCCCGGAGAGGCGCGTCCAGGTAGTTCCGGTCAGTCGCGCCGGGTGACCTTCAGCGAGCGTCGATCGAGCTCGGATTCGACTTCGTCGAGGCCGATGCCCTCCGCCGCCAGACGATTCATCACGAAGAACATGACATCAGCGGCCTCGTGGATGATCTCGCGTCGGTCGGATGCTTCGTTCAGCTCGGCAGCTTCCTCGGTGATCTTGGAGGCGAGCAGCACCGGATCTTCGAGCAGGCGGCGGGTGTAGCTTCCAGCGGGGGCATCTTCGAGGCGTCCAGACAGGACGCGCTCGAGCTCGCTGAGCCCACTGAGCTCACCAAAACATGTGGTCTGTTCGAGGTGGCAGAACCCTCGACCAGCCTGTTCGACGGTGAACCGCAGCGTGTCGTCATCGCAGTCGGAGTCGAGATGCAGAAGTCGTTGGGTCGCTCCTGAGCTCAGTCCCTTCTGCCACAATTCACCGCGGCTCCGCGACCAATAGTGCACATTTCCCGAGTCGAGCGTTGCGGCAAGGCTTTCGTGATTCGAATAAGCAAGGCCAAGTGTCTGTCCTCGCTCGTTGGTCACGACCGTGGGCCACAACCTGTCGGGTCTGTCCGTCCTGAGCGTTGCCGCTACAGCGTCGGCCAGGCTGAATTCATTCTTGTAGAGGGCCATCCCCACCTGCGCATCGGCCCCGAGGTCGTGGATCCGACCGATTTCGGCAGCATCGGCGATGCCTCCGGCAAAAGTCACCCGAGCCTCTCCAGCCGCCTCGAGGTATCGAGCCAGCGTGTCGGAGTCGGTTCCCGTCATCTGGCCCTCACGTTCGACGAAGGTCAGGAGAAACCCACTCGTCAGATCGCGAAGCTCGTGTAAGCGGTCTTCGACACGGGTCCCTGTGCCTTTGGTCCATCCGTGCGTCACGACCTCACCGTCGAAGCTGTCGAGTGCGACGACCGTGCGCTCTGGGGGCAGCTGGGACAACACATCAGGGGTTGCAGCGGTTCCGAGTACGACCTTGGTCGCCCCCGCGTCGAGCCACTCGATGGCTGCCTCGACCGAGCGAATTCCTCCACCCACCCGGCACGGAGCGAGCGGCAGCAGTTCTTTGATCAATTCGGTGTTGTCACCTGTCCCCAGCGCGGCATCGAGATCGACGACTGCGATCTCACCGACACGGCCGAACGACGTTGCGAGTGGCCGAGGGTCACCGGCCGACAAGGCGTGCTCCTTGCCGCCGATGAGTTGCACGGCTTGGCCGCCCATGAGATCGATTGGTGGAATCAGCATTGTGACAGCATGTTGGTTCTCCGGCTCATCCCCAACATTGTGCTGCAGTTACGGTGGCCTCGATGGATGAGCTGCATGCCGATACTTGGCTGATATCGAAGGGACGGCCGCAGGGCCTGGGCGAACCGCTCAACGTTCCGCCGGTCATGGCCTCGAACTTTCGCCTCCCGCATGAGCGGTATTACAGCAGGACGGAGGGGACCGAAACACAAGGCGCACTCGAGGAGCTCATCGGTGGCCTGGAGGGTGGGCGAACCCTCGCCTTCTCGAGTGGCATGGCGGCCGTGGCGTGTCTCTTCCACGGACTTGCGGTTGGATCGACAATCGCGCTTCCTCGAGATCCGTACCATGCGGTCAACGGCCTCGCGACCGAAGGTGAGGCGCAGGGACGATGGTCCGTTCGGCGCCTCGATCTTGCCGATACTGCGGCTTGGGTTTCGGCAGCAGCAGAAGCGGACTTGCTCTGGGTGGAGACGCCAGCGAATCCGTTGATGACCGTCGCCGATCTACCAGCCATCTGCGCTGCACCTCGCAAGCCCGGATGTGTCGTGGCCGTCGACGGAACATTCGCCACTCCGTTGCTGCAACGGCCGCTCGAGCTCGGAGCCGACGTGAGTATGCACTCGGTGACCAAGTTCATCGGCGGCCATTCCGATCTCATGGCCGGGTCACTGACGGTTCGAGATGACGCGTTGTACGACGACCTGTGGAACCGGCGAGTGCGCAATGGCGGCACCATCGGAGGTCTCGAGGCGTTTCTGTCGATTCGCGGAGCACGCACGCTCGGCCTTCGAATGGAGCGTGCAATGGCGAATGCTCAGACCTTGGCCGAGCGTCTCGAGTCACATCCCGAGGTTGCGGTTGTGCGATATCCAGGCCTGCCCAGTCATGCCACCCACACCAACGCGTCGAAGTTCATGGATGGCTATGGGGCAATGATGAGTTTCGACGTCCGTGGCTCAGGTGAACGGGCAAGCAGGGTGGTCGAGCACACGACGATCATCAACAATGCGACCAGCCTTGGTGGGATCGAGTCGACATGGGAACGGCGAGCCCTCATACCGGGTCAGGAAACCATGCCCCCGACGCTCATCCGGTTCTCGGTCGGGTGTGAGCACGTCGAAGACATCTGGTCTGACATCACCGAGGCGCTCGACGCAACATCTGGCGCGTAACCGTTGACGCCGACACTGCGGCGGGTTGGCTCGACGATGTATCGCTCATCGGAGGAGTCACTCTTCGTCGGCAACCCACCATCATTCACTCGGTCCAGCTCGGCGGACGTTTCTCGAGATAGGCGGCCATTCCCTCTGCGGCTTCGGTGGACTGGAAGAGTTCGGCGGACCGGGCGGCCGCCCACGGAAATGCCTCCTCGGGCTTCATCTGCGGGACTTGTCGCAGAAGATCCTTTGCCGCGGCGAGCGCGTTCGGTCCGCCGAGCAGCAGATCCTCGATGATTGCGTCGATCTCGCCATCGAGCTGGTCTGGCTCGACGGCCGCGGTGATCAATCCCAGGCGAGCGGCTTCGACCCCGTCGAAGCGGCGCCCCCGTAAGAACGCGGCGGTAGCGTCGCCGAGACGCATCTTTGGAAGACAAATGACCGAGATGATCGCGGGCGCTACGCCGAGTCGGACCTCGGTGAAACCGAACTTCGCGTCGGCGTGCGCGACCGAGACGTCGAGTGATGCAGCGAGTCCGGTCCCGCCGGCAACCGCATGGCCAGCGATTCGCCCGACCCAAGGCTTCGGCGAATCCTGGATTCGACGGAACAACGTCATTGGATCCACTGGCCCGACATCGCCTCCAGACGACGAACGTTCGCTCAAGTCGGCGCCAGCACAAAACACCGAGCCCGTGTTGGTGAGCAATGCAACGCGAATCTGTGGATCGAAATCGACCCGATCCATGGCTTCGGTGAGCTCGGCGGTGAGTGCGTGGCTCAGCACATTCCGCTTCTCCGTATCGTTCAGGGTGATCGTGTAGACCCCTCTACTGTCGAGGGTGGTCTCGACGATGGACATGGCGCTCCCTGGTGCTGCTCGGCATGGTTGTGACCCGGTACTGAACTGGCTCCGACGGTACCAGTGCCGATGCGGTCGAGGTCTCGTCACAGGAGTTTCGTTCATGGATTTCGACATGCCATCTCCAGGCGATCCGCGGCAGACATCTGAGTGCCGCTCAATCTGATCGGGATCGGTTGGGCCACCTGTATCCTCGTCAGCCGTGCCCTCCTCGACCGCGCAGCCAACCTCGGATGTCCACCTTCGCCTGCGGTCGCTCCTGATGGTGGTAGCCGGTTCCGTGGTCGCGTTCGTGGCGAACTATGTCTTCTTCGTGCGAACGACGCTCGGGCAAGAGCTCGATGACGCCGCACTGGTCGGCGGCGAACAGCGCCCACAGGGGGTCGTGAGCGAGGCCTGGGAACTCCTCGACATCATCAGCGTTGTGTCGTTGGCCGCCGCTTGCGTTGCGATCGGTGTGGTCGCGCTGTTGCGGCGGCGCTTCGAGTTGGCGATCGCCGTCTTGGCCGCGATCGTCGTCGCGAACGTGGTCACGCAACTTCTCAAGCGGGTGGTGCTGGAGCGGCCGGACCTGATCGGCACCGGCGATCTCAACAGTCTCCCGAGTGGCCATGCAACCGTCGCTGCGACGGTGGCTGTCGGTGTGGTGGTGGTGTCAGCGTCGCGCTGGCGATCAGTGGTCGCACTCGTTGCCTCGCTGTTCCCGATCGCGGTCGGCGTGGCCGTGGTGATCGCAGGTTGGCACCGACCCTCCGACTCGATTGCTGCATTCTGTGTGGTGCTGGGCGTGACCGCTGCTGCGCTCGCGGGCGTGGTCGCTATTGCCGGCTTCGACCGCGGCGAGCGCCCACCGGCGTGGTTTCGGCGTTCGGTCCTGACCGTTGCAGGCATAGCGATTTCTGTGCTCGTTGCGCTGAGTTTCGCCGGGCTCTGGCTCGTCCGGGACCGACTGCGTGACGGTGAGCTCTCGACTCAGTGGGATTCGGTTGCCTTTGCCTCGGCGGCAGCGGCGATCACCGCGGCTGGGGCTCTGATGTCGTTGTGCCTCGTGGCGACAATTCGGGGGATGGCCATTGGACGCGACGGTTGGCGCCGAGGCGATGTCGCCGAGTCGGAAACTCTGGCGACCGCCGACACGCGTTGAACCCGCCAGCGTGCGTCGTTGGATTCGAGTTCGGCCATCTGGCCCGCGTACCGTGAGGCCATCATGTCTCGCCTGCGGGACCAAGGCTCTGACTCTGTTGGCTCAGGTCGTTCCGAGACATAATGGGCCGATGGCTCGGTCAAGACGTCAGGCGGGACTCCTGCAATCCAGCGAAACATCGTGGCCGAACAGGTGCTCGGCCTTTCGAGAGAACCCGACGTCGAGCAGGGTCTCACATGGGCACAAACCCGGGCACGAAAACCCGATCCCGAGTTCTCGAACGAGAGCGCTACGAACGGAGTGATGGCATGAAAACCGCTGTGACAGACATGTTCGGGATCGACATACCGATCCTTGCCTTCAGTCATTGCCGCGACGTGGTTGCCGCGGTCACCAAGGCTGGCGGCATGGGTGTGCTCGGGGCGGTTGCGCACACACCTCGCAGCCTCGAGATCGATCTCGAGTGGATCGAAGCTGAAGTAGGTGGCCGTCCGTATGGCGTCGATTTGATCGTTCCCGCGAAGTACGAGGGCTCCGACAGCGGTGGCGTGACCACGAAACAGATCCTCGATGCCATCCCGGCGGAGCATCGGCGATATGTCGATGAGATTCTCGAACGCTATGAAGTCCCACCGATGCCCGAAGGAACGCGCGGCGTCTCGCTCGCCAACTCGAAAGACGCCCTCTTCTCCGCGAACAATGCGGCGCCGCAGCTTGAGATCGCACTTGCGTTCTCGTCCGCCTTGATTGTGAACGCGCTGGGTCCACCAACACCTGACATGATCGAGAAGTCCAAGGCTGCTGGGAAGGTGGTGGGTGCGCTCGCCGGACGGCCACAGCACGCCGAACGACATGTGAACGCAGGGGTTGATGTGGTCATCGCCCAGGGTTCTGAGGCTGGTGGACACACTGGTGAAATCGGTTCCATGGTTTTGATACCCGAGATCGTCGATGCCGTGGGAAACACGCCGGTCCTGGGCGCCGGAGGTATCGGCCGGGGGCGCCAGATGGCGGCGGCGATGGCACTTGGGGCCCAAGGTGTGTGGTGTGGGTCCGTGTGGCTCACGACCGACGAGGCCGAGACACATCCAACGGTCAAGAAGAAGTTCCTCGGAGCATCGTCTGCAGACACGATCCGTAGTCGCTCGAGAACCGGTAAGCCTGCGCGACAGCTCAAGTCCGCTTGGACCGATGAGTGGGAGAATCCAGACACACCAATGCCCCTGGGGATGCCGGCGCAACCCATCCTGGTCGATGAGGCGATCGCACGAATTGACCGCGCTGCGTTCACGGAGGGCAGCGGAGCCGCCAACCTCGCCAACTATTTCGTAGGGCAGGTCGTTGGCATCATGAACGAGTCCAAACCGGCAGCTCAGGTGGTGTTCGACATGGTCGATGAATTTATTGACGCCACGCAAGAACTGAGCGGGCTTCTCGACGACTGAGGCGCAATGGCCCGACGCCACCACCAGACACGTGATGAGGGATCTGACCATGATCCGCAGTTGCCTTCTGGTGTTCTCACGGTCATGTTCACCGACCTCGAGGACTCGACGCCTCGATGGGAGATTGCACCCGACGAGATGCGCCGCGTGATGAACGTGCACGATGAAGTGCTCGACCGTGCCATTCGATCCGTTGGTGGAACCGTGTTCAAGAGCACGGGTGATGGCGTCGGTGCAGTGTTCGCATCGCCGTCGAGCGCCGTCGAGGCAGCGATCACGATCCAACGCCAGCTTCAGATGGTGCCGTGGCCGGGCACTCGCCCCAAGGTGCGCATCGGACTCCACCTCGGCGACATCACTCCGACACGTGGCGATTACTACGGCGCCGAGGTGAATCGGGCCGCGCGCATCATGGACGTCACCAACGGAGATCAAATCGGGGTGTCGGCGCGGGTCGCATCCTTTCTTGCGCCTGAGGTCTGTGTGGCGATCGGTGAGCATTGGCTGCGCGGAATCGGCGCCGAAGACATTCATCTCGTCCGTCACGATGACATCGTCTTCGACGAACGACCACTTCGCACGGACGCCGTTCCAGGACACAATCTTCTCCCGGCGTCGACCTCTCCGTCGATCGGGCGCGGACCCGATGTGGCCGCGCTCGTCTCGCTCCTCGAAGAAAAGAGGCTCGTAACGATCGTCGGTCCTGGTGGTGTCGGCAAGACGCATGTTTCCCTCGAGGTCGGCAGACAGATCGAGACGAACTTCCGCGACGGTGCAGTCTTCATCGGGTTGTCCGACGTCAGCGGTGACGATGCTGTTCTCGATGTGGTGGCGTCGGCCATCGGGGCGAGGGTTCAACCGGGATTGGACCTCTTGGCGAGCATTTCGGATTTCTTCGAGGGGCGCGAACTCCTGGTGATCCTCGACAACTGTGAACACGTCAGTGACGAGGCGAATCAACTCGTCGAGCGGATCATCGACCTACCTGGAGTCTCGGTTCTGTCAACGTCTCGCTCTCCGCTGGGTCTTGCGGTCGAACAGGTCGTACCGCTCGGCCCGCTCTCGACCACTGCCGACGGCGTCGACCTCTTCATCGAGCGTGCGTCGAGGCGAGATCCGACATTTGATCCCAACCCAGAGCAACGCAAGGAGATCGCCGACATCTGCGCTCTCGTTGACCGCATTCCCCTCGGCATCGAACTGGCTGCTGCCTGGGTTCGGGTGCTGTCGCTCGATCACATACGGTCTCGCCTCGACGCGTCGTTCGACATCGGTCGACCAGGCGCTCGCGCTGCCAACTCCCGCCACGAGACATTGCAGGCAACGATCGACTGGTCGTACGGCTTGCTCGACGATGCGGAGAAGCAACTCTTCAACCACATGTCCGTGTTCGCCGGCGGGTTTTCTCTCGATGCGGTCGAGGCGATCTGTGTGGATGGGGACAACATCACGACGTCCGATGTTGCCGCGATCGTCATGGCACTCGTGGACAAATCGATGCTCCACGTGGAGCGTCGTGGTGGCGAGCCGCGCTTTGTGATGCTGCGCACGCTCAGGATGTTTGGAGCGAGCCAACTGCGGACATCGACTCGGAGACACGCGTTGTCTGCGCGGCATGCCAGCTATTACGCAAGCCTCGTATCGCGGGCTGCCGAGCAGCTGATCAGCCAACGAGAGCACGAGATCTGGGCGCTTCTCGATCTCGAGTGGCCCAACATCCGCGAAGCGTTCGTCGCGATGAAGACCTCGGGACAGGTGGGAGACGCCGCGAGTCTCGTGTTGGACCTCGGATGGTTTTCGACCCTGTCACTTCGGTCAGAACCCTTCGCCTGGGCAGATGAGCTCGTGCAGTCGAACGACTCGGAGCGTATCGATGGGCTGGCATCGCTCTATGGACTCCGAGCAATACACAAGTACTTCACGGTCGACACAGACAGCAGATCAGACGCAGAGCAAGGCCTTTCCCTCGATCCAGCCGATCCGAACGGGTACTGCCGGATTGCACTCGGTGCGGTCTGGCTCAAGAACCAGCACGTCGACCACGAGAGCAATGGGTGGACGACGGCGTGGCTCGACAGCTTGTCGAACACCTCGCCACCGATGTCACAGCTCTGGGCGCACGGGATGCGTGCATTCCACCTCTGTGTTCACGACCCAAGCTCTCCCGAGGCTCTCGAACGGGTGGAGACAATCGAGTCGATTGCAGCGAACTCAGGCAGTACGTCAGCATTGGTGATGGCCCACTGGGCGAGGGGAATGCACATTGTTTCGACATGCTCCGAGGACGTGGAAATCGCAGACATCGGAGATGCCCTCACTCAGTGGCACACCGGTCTGGACGTCGCCGGTTCTCTGTCATCTGTCCATCTCATAGCGGACCTGATCATCGGGCTCGAGTTGCACTTCACCGCGGCCCATGGTGATCTCGAAACTGCGCTGCGAACGTGTCGACACGCGCTTCGAAGCGCGCACGAGCATCACTACCTTGCCGGCACGAGTCATCTCCTCGGGGTCACAGCGATCGTGCTCGCTCGGGTCGGGCGCGCTGACGTAGGGAGACAGCTGCTACCCGTGATGGTCGCCAATGGACATGTCCCGCGCAGCAACGTGCTCGCTGCCCTCGGTGCAGATGTCGACGCGCACGGATTGCAGTCGCATCGTCGCAGTCTGACGATCCATCAGGCGGCGGAGTTGGCAGACGAAACTCTCACGCGTGCGATCGACGCTTTCGCGCCGTTCGGCTCGAACGTAGACTCTCAACAAGATGCGTGACCACGAAATCCCAAACACGTGAGCACACTCCTCCAACGTGTCGAAGGGAACTGACGAACATGCCAACTCTCGAGGCCGTAGAGATTGACTTCCTCGATCGGGCACGATTCGTGCACTCCACAGATGTCGACCTTCCGGCGACCCGGGAAGAGATCTGGGATGTCTTGGTCGACAATGGCTCGTGGTCGGAGTGGTTTGTGGGTTGTCGATCGATACAAGCGGTGCCACCGATCTGGTCGGCACCCGGGGACACCCGGACGATTCGGGTTGGGGCACTCGTGATCGATGAGGTCGCCGTCGAGCTGGAACCGCAGGCTCGCTGGGCCATGTCGATCATCAAGACCAACCTCCCGTTGGCGTCGCGGATGTTGGAAGTCCTCGACCTGATCGACACCAGCAGGAACGGTGAGACGCGAACCGAAGTTCGCTGGACGGGCGCGTTCGACCCCCTTTCATATCTGGGTCCGCTCAACGCGGTCATCGCTACGCAGCTCACCAAGAAGTGGGGCACCAGTCTCGAGCGCCTCTTTGATGCGGTGGACGCCCGGCGATGACGGCCGGTTCGCTTGCGGGCCGGTCGATTCGGCCCATGAAGGCTGCGACCGGCTCCATGCCATCGTCGAGTGATGGCTGGGGCTACGAGATCAAGTGGGACGGGATGCGAATCGTGTGCTTTGTGGATGCTCGTGGCGTTCGTTTGCAGAGTGGAAATCTCAAGGACGCAACCAATTCGTTTCCTGAACTCGGTGGGCTGGCCGAGCAGCTCGAGGAGTTCGGAGCGGTGGTGCTCGATGGTGAGGTGGTCGCGATCGGCGCCGATGGGCAGCCGAGCTTCTCTCTGCTCCAACAACGAATGCATGTCAGCGACGCGCGGGAGGCGTTGCGACGCGCCAAGGAGGTACCGATCAGCTACGCAATCTTCGATCTCCTGCACCTCGATGGGCACGACACAATGGGGTTGCCCTTTCGAGACCGGCGTCGTCTACTCGAAGACGTCGTCGACCCAGGGTCGCATTGGCGTCTCACGGATCTCCATGAAGGCGATCCATCGGATCTCTTGGCCACGGTCACCGAACGAGGACTCGAAGGACTTGTGGCAAAACAACTCGGCTCGATCTACGTCGAGGGCAAGCGAGCGAACACCTGGCGCAAGATCAAGCCAAGGAATCGCCAGGAGTTCGTCGTTGGTGGATGGTCCGAAGGGCGAGATGGGCTCGCGGGAACGGTCGGTTCACTCTTGCTCGGGGTGATGAAGGACGGAGAACTGCACCACTGCGGCAGCGTCGGCTCTGGGCTGAGTGCTTCCAGCCGAGACGAATGGCGAGCACTGTTATCGGCCAAGGAGCGCAAGGACTCACCGTTCAGTGGGCCCGTGCCACCCACGATGGGCCGACGGTTCCGATGGAGCGAGCCGACCCACGTCGTCGAAGTTGCCTTTGGTGAGTGGACCAGTGATGGCAACTTGCGCCACCCGGTCTACCTCGGTCTACGAACCGACAAACGTCCCGGTCAGGTCGTTCGAGAGCCCTGAGTTTCATTGTCGGTCCATCGGACGTACACGGAGGGGTTGGCGTCGGTCACATGTGACCGGTGTTGCTGGTGTTGGCGGTCATTACCAGACGCTGGATGTCTAACGTTTGATAAGAGAACCCAACCCCCCGTGGGTTCGAAAGAGGACTGCTCCATGTACAAGAACATCGTTGTTGGCTATGACGGTTCCGACCGTGCGTTTCGCGCCGTCGAGGAAGCCGCTGACTTGTCGACCGCTGTCGGCTCAACGCTTCACATCGTCACCGCCGTCGACAAGAAAGAGACGATCCATGAGATCGGCGAATCATCCGACAAGGTCTACATGTCGAACGTCGAGATCGCTCGTGATCAACTCGCCAACGCCGCCGGCCGGTTCGGCCACCTCGACATTCGCACGACTGCGGTCGTGGGGACGCCAGCGGACGTGCTCGTGAAAGAAGCAGCACGTCTCGACGCTGACCTCATCCTGGTCGGGAACCGGCACGTACAGGGCTTCAGCCGGGTACTCGGCAGTGTTGCCGAAGACGTCGCCCACAAGGCGCCGTGTGCGGTTCTGATCGCCAAGACTGCCTGATTTCGGCGAGGCGTTCCCGGACTCGGAGAGACGCCTTCGCCTGGGATGACCGCGCCGGGCTAGTTTTCGGCGATGGAATTCGACCACGTCCAAACCGACCAGCTCCTCCTCACGACGAAGCAGGTACGTAAGCGTCTCGATTTCACCCGCGCCGTATCGCGCGAGGTTCTTCTCGAGTGCATCAACATCGCGAGTCGCGCACCCATGGGTAGCCACGTGCAGCGGAACAAGTGGCTGATCGTCGAAGATCCGGCCCTCAAGCTCGCTGTAGCCGAGCTGTATCGAAAGAACGCGGAGCCATATTTCGAGGCCAAGGATCAGGCTCTCAGCGATGAGCGAGCTGCGCGTGTCCAGAGCTCGGCTCGGTATCTGTCCGACCGGATGCACGAGGTCCCAGCGATGGTCATTCCGCTTCGGCTCGATCGTGTGGAGCACAGCGACATGGGCACGCAGGCGGGGTGGTACGGCTCTGTGCTTCCTGGTGTTTGGAGCTTCCAGTTGGCGCTTCGGTCGCGCGGGATCGGTTCGTGTTGGACCACGCTGCATCTCGGCTCGGAGGCTGAAGTCGGTCGGCTCCTCGGCATTCCGGACACGGTCACGCAAGTGGCGATGCTGCCGGTTGGCTACTACACCGGAGACACCTTCTCCGTCACTCCTCGGAGACCAGCTGAGGAGATCACCTTCATCGACAGGTGGGGTCAGACGGTTGGAAGTGTGGCTCAGCCATGACTGGCCAATTGTGTTGCGACAGAACGTTCTGCTGGTGAACGCCTCCGAAGCTGAATGAACCGAGGCGGCGAGACTGGTCCGTCAACGGAATTGGAGCCTCCGAATACGCAACGTGAAGTCGCCGTACAAATCATTGCCTTTGTAAGGTAGTGGCTGTGTCCTTTCAACTTGATCGAACGAGTCCAATGCCCTTGTGGGCGCAGCTGGAGACCGAACTTCGGCGGCGACTCGACAGTGGCGAGTTCGACGACGGCTTTCCCACGGACGCCCAATTGGTGAATCGATACGACGTGAGCCGCCACACGGTTCGCGAGGCGATTCGTCATCTCAACAAGACCGGGGTTCTGCGTCGCGAACGCGGTCGGGGGACGATCGTCAACCGAGCTGAATTCGAGCAACCGCTCGGCGGGCTCTACAGCTTGTTTCGGTCGATCGAGTCCGCTGGGGTCGTGCAGACCAGTACCGTCCTCGAAGTAGGCGCGGTGGTCAATCCCGAAGCTGCGAACCGTCTGGGTCTCGATGAGGACGCTGACCTCTTCTACCTCGAGCGGATTAGATTCGCCGGCGACGCGCCCTTGGCGGTCGATCGGGCGTGGTTGCCACTCAAGCTTGCGTCCCCGCTCCTCGAGGTCGATTTCTCACATACGGCGTTGTATGACGAACTCGACCGCGCCTGCGGTATACGACCGAATCGTGGGTGGGAGCGTCTCATGCCGGTGTTGCCGAGTTTCGCCGACCGCGACCGACTCGGGCTCAAACGAAATGATGCTGCGTTCTTTCTGGAGCGGCTCGGTCAGCACAACCAGGAAACGATCGAATGGCACACCACCACGATCCGCGGGGACCGGTATCGCTTTGTTGCGGACTGGTCATCAAATGACGGCGGCGGTCTTCAGCTACACGCGCAAGTTTGACGAATTCAAGCACTTTCGTCGCTCGCGGACACACGTCACAGTACGCAGATATTTGTTGATCTAGAAGGCATCTAGCCGGATCAGCGACCAGTAGCGAAGTGCAGGTGCCGTTGCTTCTTCTTTCATGATGCGTACCCTTTCGACCCGGTATGCATAGTTACAATTCTGTTACGTCAATCCTCTCCACTCGACGCGTTGTCGTGCTCCTCACGCTCATAGCGATTCTCCTGGTGAGCGTCTTCGGTATGTCCGTGAGCGCGGCTCAAGATGTTGGCGCCGAGGTCGGGATCTCCGGTCAGGCCGAGGTCACCGCGCCAGTTGGTGCACCTTCCAGCGAAGTCGCCGAGCTCGTGCTGCAGCTCGAAGAGCGCGATCAGCGCATCGCAGTTTTGCACGAGCAACTCGCGTTCGTCATGCAGGCAGCGCTCTCGAGCGAGCAGCAAGTTGATGTGCAGCGAGACGTGTTCATGGACGAGCAGCGCGAGCTGCGCTTCGGGCAGCCGTTCCAAGAACAGTCCATGTCCGAATGGCGTATTGGCTACGCGCTTGGTGGAGGTCAGAACCTCGCAGCGTTCGAGTCGACCATCTTGCCGTGCGAGTCCGGTGGCGAGGCAGATCCAGATGACGCCGTCGGTCCAACCGATGACTGGGGTCGCGCACAGATCAACCGCCCCACCTGGTCGAAACGGTTCACCGAGCTCACGGGCGCACGGTTCGAGGACCAGATCAGCAACCCCATCTTGAACGGTTTCATGACCGCGCACGTTGAATCCGAGCAGGGCCTCAACGCCTGGACGTGCTGGCGCAAGCGCTGACACGTTGCGCGCGGTTACTCCCGCAGATCGGCGAGGAGCGCGTCGGCAAGTTTCGGTAGCACTTTGCCAGCAGGCCACACCGCCTTCAGGTTCCTCCGGATCTCGAGGTCCTGAACCTGAACCTCGACGAGTTGTCCGTCTTCGAGTTCACTCGCAACTGCGATCCTGCTGATGACCGTCGGCGAATTCCCGCTCAGGACCGCGCTTCGAACGGCGGAGGTCGACCCGAGTTCGAGCACGCTGACGGGGAGCCCGAGATCAGCTTCACGCAACGCCTCTTCGAACGCCTCCCGAGTCCCAGAGCCCTTCTCACGCATGACCAGAGGTGTAGCGGCAAGCTCAGCGAGCGTCACGACATCTCCCGAGCCCCAAGGGTGAGTGGGGGGAACAACTGCGATCAACTCATCGTGGCCGACGATGACTTCGGTCATCGCTGGAGTCGGTAGGGGAGTCTCGATGAATCCGATGTCGGCGTCACCACGCTCGAGTTGCGCGAGGACCGCTGTCGAGTTGGCAACGTCGAGCGCCACGGTATCGCCGGGGTGTTCGCGGAGGAACCTTCCGAGCCAGCCTGGAAGGAGGTATTCGGCGATCGTGTAGCTCGCTGCAATGCGGAGTCGTCCCACCCGCTCGGACTTCAACGCGACCAAACCGGCCTCGAGTTCGTGTGCCGCTCGCAGGATCGCATCGGTCCAGCCCGAGACCACGATTCCCTCCGACGTCGGTACCGAACCGGTCGGGGAGCGGTCGAGCAGGATCACACCGAGTTGCCGCTCTAGATTTCGGATGCGACTGCTCGCTGAGGGTTGTGCAATGCCATGCACCTTCGCAGCGCGGCCGAGTGAGCCGAGCTCAACGACCGAGGCGTAGAGGTCAAGGGCGGTCAGGTCGGGGAAGCGTGCAGACAGCGGCATGCCATAGATGCTACCTATGACCCCATTGGTCAAAGGTGTCTTCTATGAGGTGTGCCCGATCACACATGATGGTCAAGTGACAAAACTGGGCTTTCTTCTCGACAGTGACAATTGCATCGGGTGTCATGCGTGCACGGTGGCCTGTAAGAGCGAGCACGACGTGCCACTTGGAGTGAACCGCACCTGGGTCAAGTACATCGAGACGGGAACGTTCCCAGATGTCGCCCGCAAGTTCAACGTGATGCGGTGCAACCAATGCGAAGACGCGCCATGTATGGCGATCTGTCCGACGTCAGCATTGTTCCGCTCCGACAACGGTGTCGTCGACTTCCAGGACGACGACTGCATTGGCTGCAAGTCTTGCATGAACGCGTGCCCGTACGACGCGTTGTACATCAACCCAGAGACCAACACGGCACACAAGTGCAACATGTGCAACCACCGACTGGAGCAGAATCTCGAACCGTCCTGCCAGATCGTGTGCCCAACCGAAGCAATCATCATCGGCGACCTGGACGACCCGACGTCGAAGATCAGCCAGATGATCTCGCGAAATGACGTTGCAGTGCGTGCGCCGGAGCAGAACACCAAACCCAAGGTCTTCTACAAAGGCGCTGACCAGGCATCGCTCGACCCGACCCGGACGGCAATCGCCAACGACGGAATGATCTGGGCCGACACAACCCCCGATCATCCGACCGTTCCTGTCACCCTCGGCAAGAAGCCACTCGATATGGACGGGGTCGTTGCTCGGACCGTCTACACCACGAAACACAAACACACGTGGGGCCAGATGGTGTCGGGTTACCTCGTCACCAAGGCGATCGCCGGAGGTGCGATGTTGATCGCGGCGCTGATGGTCCTCCTCGGACACGCCGATGAACAAGCAACCGTGGGCATCATGGCACCGATCGTCGCCGGCCTGTTCCTCGGAATCACGGGCGCCCTGTTGGTCCTCGACCTGAAGCAGCCGACTCGCTTCTACTACCTCATCACCAAGGGCAACTTCACTTCCTGGCTCGTGAAGGGGGCATATGTATTGATGGCTTTTGCCGCGGTGTCTGGACTGTGGTTCATCGCTGGCGTGGCCGAGGCAGATGGGCTGATCAAGGTGCTCGCAATCCCCGCAGCCCTCGCTGGTCTGGCAACGGCTGGATACACGGCCTTCCTCTTTGCCCAGTGTGAAGGTCGCGATCTCTGGCAGACCCCACTACTGCTCCCGATGCTGCTCGCCCGTGCGGTGACCGCCGGTGCGGCGACCTGGCTGATCGCCGACGTGTTGATGGACGTCCCAGATGCCGATGCGGTTCGTTGGGCGCTCCTCGGAGGTGTCTCGGCGGTCATGGTGCTCTCGTGGATGGAGACGATCAGCCACGGCAGCCGTCACGTCGAACTTGCTGTTCATGCCATGGTCAAAGGTGAGCACGGCTCGCTGTTCTGGGGTGGACTGGCGCTCGGATGCGCGCTGCCATTCGTTCTCGCCATCGTGGCCCTGGCAGGTAGCGGCGGGGCAGTGGCGCTCAGCGCACTCGCCGGAGTTGCTGCCCTGATCGGCATGTTCCTCTCAGAAACCGCCTTCGTCCGCGCCGGCCAATCCGTCCCTCTCTCCTAGGAATCTGTGCAGCGCTGGATGCCGGACTGGCATCTGCAGCTGCACAGAACCGGAAAGTGTCCAGAAAATGACTGATCTGCACAAGTACCCACCGCTTGAAGACTGGCACGACGTCACCTCACTCGACGCCAAGGCCTGGCCGACCAAGGTCGAGAAGCACCACACGTTGGTCCCGACCAGCTGCTTCAACTGCGAGGCCGGCTGCGGGCTGACCGCGTGGTTCAACAAGGACACTGGCGAGATCGAGAAGGTCGAGGGCAATCCCGAACACCCGGCCAGCCGTGGTCGGAACTGCGCCAAGGGCCCGGCGACCCTCAATCAGATCTATGACCCTGAACGCATCATGTTTCCGATGAAGCGAGTCGGCGAACGTGGTTCAGGGGGCTGGGAGCGCATCAGTTGGGATCAAGCGCTCGAGGAGCTCGGGGCCCGCCTGCGTAAGGCGATGCAGGAGGACCGGCACAACGAGATCATGTACCACGTCGGTCGACCCGGCGAGGAGGGCTACACCGACCGGGTGCTCAAGGCATGGGGAGTCGACGGCCACAACAGCCACACGAACATTTGCTCATCGAATGCACGAATCGGCTACCAGAGCTGGATGGGCCACGACCGTCCGTCTGCCGACTACGCAAACGCAGAAGTCATCTTCTTGATCTCGGCCCACCTCGAGTCGGGTCACTACTTCAACCCTCATGCGCAACGGATCATCGAAGCCCAACAGAAGGGTGCGACCGTCATCGTCTGCGACCCGCGACTGAGCAACACCGGGTCGAAGGCTGATCACTGGCTTCCCACCTGGCCTGGAACCGAGCCATTTCTCTGCTTGTCGATCATCCACGAGATGCTCGAGAACGACACCTGGAACCGCGACTTCGTCAAGCGCTGGGTCAACTGGGACACCTTCCTGGCCGAAGAGTTCCCCGACATGCCACAGACGTGGGACTCCGTCGAGGCGGCCCTCAAGCAGCATTATGCCGAGTACACCCCTGAGCGGGCCGAGGGCATCACCGGTATCGATGCCG
>CAJQNJ010000015.1 GCA_905479685.1 uncultured Acidimicrobiales bacterium | reverse complement strand
GGCCAGCAACGCTTTGCCCCGCTCAACAGCTGGCCCGACAACGGCAACCTCGACAAGGCACGCGTGCTGTTGCTGCCAATCAAGCAAAAGTACGGTAGCAAGCTCTCTTGGGCTGACCTCATGATTCTCGCCGGAAACGTTGCGATGGAGTCGATGGGTCTCCCCATGTTCGGGTTCGCTGGTGGACGCGAAGACGTATGGGCACCCGAGGACGACATCTACTGGGGCCCTGAAGCCACTTGGCTCGGTGATGAGCGCTACAGCGGCGATCGTGAACTCGAGAATCCTCTCGGCGCAGTTCAGATGGGCCTCATCTACGTGAACCCAGAAGGTCCGAATGGAAACCCGGACCCCGTTGCATCAGGGCGCGACATTCGTGAGACCTTTGGCCGAATGGCCATGAACGACTACGAAACCGTGGCCCTGGTCGCTGGCGGCCACGCATTCGGCAAGATGCACGGCGCTGGCGCCGAGGACCTCATGGGCCCCGAGCCAGAAGGTGCACCGCTCGAACAAATGGGCCTTGGCTGGAAGAACAGCTTCGGTTCAGGCAAGGGTGTCCACACCACGACCAGCGGTTTCGAAGGCGCATGGACGGCGACCCCCACACAGTGGGACAACGCCTACTTCGAAGCGCTCATGGACCACGATTGGGAGCTCACCGAGAGCCCAGCTGGCCACAAGCAGTGGACCTGCCCAGCGCTCGCAGGCACCGTGCCCGACGCGCACGATCCGTCGATCACGCACGCACCGACGATGAGCACCGCAGACATGGCGCTGAAGATGGATCCCATCTACAACCCGATTTCGCAGAACTTCCGCGACAACCCTGCCGAGCTCGCTGATGCGTACGCTCGTGCATGGTTCAAGCTGTGTCACCGCGACATGGGTCCAATCGCTCGGTACATCGGCCCGGAGGTCCCCGCTGAGGAGCTCCTCTGGCAGGATCGGGTGCCCGAGGGCACCGAACTCAGCGATGCCGATGTTGCTGCGCTCAAAGCAGCGATCATCGACACCGGCCTCACGACGGCCGAGTTGGTCTCGACCGCATGGGCGTCGGCCTCGACCTACCGTGACAGCGACAAGCGTGGCGGCGCCAATGGTGCTCGTATTCGCCTCGCTCCGCAGAATGATTGGGACGCCAACAACCCCGATGAGTTGCGCAGCATTCTCGGCAAGCTCGAGCAGGCTCGAGCAGCTTCGGGCACCGGCGCATCAATGGCCGACACGATCGTCCTCGGCGGTTGCGTAGCGATCGAAGCTGCTGCGAGCGCAGCGGGACACAGTGTGTCAGTTCCGTTCACTTCTGGCCGCGGCGACGCCACTGACGAGCAGACTGACGCCGAGTCGTTCGCTCCACTCGAGCCAACCGCAGACGGCTTCCGCAACTACCTCGGCAAGGGCCACACCGCTCCTGCGGAGGCACTGTTGGTCGACCGTGCACAGTTGCTCACGCTGAGCGCGCCACAGATGTCGGTGCTCGTTGCCGGAATCCGGGCGATGGGGGCCAATGCCCACGGCTCAACCCATGGTGTACTCACTGATCGGCCAGGGCAGCTCACGAACGATTTCTTCGTGAACCTGCTCGACGTCGGCACCGAGTGGAGCCCAACCGACGAGTCTGAGACCATGTTCGAGGGCCGCGACCGCTCGAGTGGCGAGGTCAAGTGGACCGGCACCCGTAACGACCTGGTGTTCGGCTCGAACTCACAGCTTCGTGCGATTGCCGACGTCTACGCCTCGAGCGACTCGGGAGAGAAGTTCGTCAACGATTTCGTCACTGCGTGGAACAAGGTGATGAACCTCGATCTGTTCTAACGAACACGAGTAGTGCACGCGGGCCCCTTGGTTTACAGCTGTGAACCAAGGGGCCCGTTCGCGTCAACGCCCTAGTTGATCTTCACCTTGCGAGGCTGTTGGTGCGATTGTTTGGGAATGGTGACGACGAGTTCACCGTGGTCGAGCGAAGCGTCGATCCCATCGACATCGATGTCACGTGGCAAGGTCACCTCGTAGCGAAATGAACCCATGGCTCGACGCCGTTGTCGAAGCACGCCCTCGCGCTCTTTCTCCTTGCGCTCGCCCGTGATCACGACGGTGCGGCCGTGAGTCTCGACCGTCAGATCCTTCTTCTTGACGCCCGGGAGTTCGACCTCCACGGTCCAGGCGGTGTCGGTCTCTTCGATGTCAGCGATGGGCGTGAAATCGACACCGTCGATCATTGGCCACTCCGGTCGAAAAAGCGTCGGCTGGGTGCCGATGCGATTCGTCCATGCCTCCATCTCCGTGAAGGGATTCCGAATGCGGGGGTCCAGTCGAGGCTGTTGTTCTTGTACCTGTTCGATATCGGTCATCGGGGATCCTCTCGTTGCTCGCGGACCTACACCAAGAGCCTGCGCTCTGGGGCGAGCAACGCACAGGGCCCTAGGTCAGTGTTGGGGCGGCGTCAGATCTCGGGTAGCTGAGGCACACGGACAGTCGAGCTCCACTCCAACAGTTCTTGTCCATCCCAGGTGTGGCCACTCAACGACACGTCGATCGTGGCTCCACCATCGTCGCTGATCTCGATCTTTGCGTACTGCCCGCCGCCTGGAAAGGTACCGAGCGAGTATGGGCCGCCCTTGACACTGCCGGGACGATCGAGTGCGCCGGCATGGAGCAACGGAAAACCTGGGGACCCGTCGCTCGAGTAGCCGCTGTTCGTGCCATCGTCGAGCGCGACCATGTGGGCGTCGCCGCTGACCATCACGACGTTCTCGACATCGGCCGCAATCAAGGCATCCGAGATTGTTCTTCGCTCGTCGACGTACGC
>CAJQNJ010000014.1 GCA_905479685.1 uncultured Acidimicrobiales bacterium | reverse complement strand
CTGCCTGGAACAGGCATCACGACGCTGAAGACCTTCCTCGCCGCTGCAGGAGCGCCATTCGACGGCGCAGTTCCTGATCTGCAGTCCGAGGGTGGCCTCTACACGTTGGACTGGTTCCTCACCGCATCTGCAGAGGGACTTCTCCCAGAACAAGCTGTGTCCTGGGGCGAAGATGAGGCACGTGGCGCATTTGCTGGCCAGCGTGCTGCATTCATCCTCGATGGCTTCACCGTTGCTGGTGAGTTCAACGAGATCGATGGATTCAACCTTGGAACTGGCTGGGGCGTTGTCCCATCGCCAACCCGTGGTGACGGCAACCAGGTCTCGGCTGCACGCACCTGGGCGGTGACGAGCGCAAGCGAGAACCCGTATGAGGCGATGCTTGCTATTCGTCATCTGTCTCAAGCTGACATCCTCGTGGAGAATGCTGCTGGTGGCTCTGTGCCCGCACGTAACACTGACATGCTTGCCGACCCACGCCTTGATGAGATTTGGCCATTCTTCGACGACAACCTTCGGGCGGCCTACCTTGGCAGCGATGCCACGCCTTCGGGTCTGAACGGCGGCGAGGTCGAGCTCACACTCGAGGACATGTGGCAGGAGATCATCTCTGGATCAGCGAGTGATCCTCAGGCTCTGGCTGACAAGTATCAGCCGATTCTGGATGGCCTGTAGTCACAGATGAAGTACACCCCGGAGCGAAGCCTCCTGGGTGGTTGAGTTGAATGGAGTGAGTGTGCCGGATCATCGATCGATGATCCGGCACACCCGCACCGTGTAAGTACGCACGACGGGAACGACCGGGGTGGTTTAGTGACGGCTGTAGCAGCATCGTCGAAGAAGCCGAAGAAAAAGAAGAAGTCGGCGAATACGGCGACCGAGAACAGGAGCCAACCTGGCCTGATTGGCCAGAACAAAGCGCTTCCCTACCTCTTCTCGTTTCCCGCCGTCATGGTGGTCAGCGCAATTCTGGCCTACCCCGTGCTGGCAGGGATCTATCAGAGCCTCTTCAGGGCTCCAGAGCTCGGTTTAGACGAGGAATGGGTCGGGCTCGACAACTACACAGACCTCTTCAAAGGCAGCGACTTCTGGGCTTCGCTGTATCGCACCGGAATCTTCGTTGCCGGCAACGTCACCGTAGGGCTCACCTTGGGCCTGTTCTTCTCGTTTGCCTTGTACCGGGCGGTGGGAAAGTTCCGCTGGATGCGAGCAGCCACATTGGCTCCGTACCTCATCTCGAATGTCGCAGCCGCAGTGATGTTTCGACTGATGTTCAATGGGGACCTCGGAGTCATCAACAGCTTCCTGGCGTGGTTCGGCATCGATGGTCCGTTATGGCTCTCGGACACAAAAACCGCGATGATCGTCGTGATTATGACCCAGGTGTGGACCGACCTCCCACTGACGGTCCTCCTCCTACTGGGCGGGTTGATGACGATCGACAAGTCTTACTTCGACGCGGCGCTCGTCGATGGGGCGTCACCCCTCGAACGAGCCAGGTTCGTGACCATACCTCTGCTCGTCCCGCAGTTGGTCATCGCAACCGTGTGGCTGAGTTACTCGACACTCACCGGGCTCGGCGTGGTTCTTGCCCTCACCGGTGGTGGACCGCTCGGCTCCACCACGACGATGGCGATGGAGATGTACAACATTGCCTTCCGAGCCCTCAAATTCAACGAAGCGCTCGCGCTCGCCACCGTTATTCTAGTGCTCAATGCAGTACTGACGCTGATGTATGTCCGCATTGCCAAGCGATTTGAGATCCCGAGCTGATGACTACTGCAACAATGCCACCAGAAACCGGTCGAACCGAAGCCGTAGGGAAAAAGCCGCGGACGCCTTTGGTGCGCAAACTTCGCAGGGTGCTCTCGGCTGTGCCGCTCGTGCTCCTCATGATCTGGACATTTCTACCCTTCTTGGTGACCCTTTCGGTTTCGTTCAAGACCCGCGTCGAGACGTTCTCCAACCTGAGTCTGATCCCAGAGGACCCGACGCTCAATGCGTACAACGAGGTCATCACGGACCCCAACTTCACGTCAGCGTTCATCAACAGTGTGATCGTTGGCATCGGCACGACCATCGTCACCATCGTGATCAGCTTGCCTGCCGCGTATGCCTTCGCTCGATTCAATTTCCGCGGCCGCCACCTCTTGCTCTTGTTCACCCTGCTTCCTCGACTCGTTCCGAGTATCGGGGTTCTGGTGCCGATCTATCGTCTGGCGGTATCGGCGGGCCTTCTCGACAAGCGGATCACGCTGATCTTCGTGTACGCCGGAACTTTGGCGCCGTTGGCAGTGTGGCTGATGGTCGGATTCTTCCAGGGGATTCCGCGTGAGATCGAAGAGGCCGCCGCAGTCGACGGCGCAAGCCTCTTCCAACGAATTCGATACATCGTGATGCCCTTGGCGGCACCCGCCCTGATCACGATCGGTGTCCTGGCCTTCCGCGAAGCGTGGAACGAGTTCACGTTGGTACTCGTGCTCACGACCACACCAGACACGAGAACGTTGCCATTCGCACTCTTCAAATTGGGGCAGAGCGAAGGGATATCGAACTTCCCGGCTGAGGCCGCGTTCGCGATTCTCACCGTGCTGCCGTTCATCCTCGTCTACTCGAGGGTGGAACGGTACGTCGTGGCCGGATTGACATCCGGTGGTGGCAAGTAGCCAATGGGGTCAGACATGCAAGGTCAAGTAATCGACGTACACAGCCACATCGTTCCCACACGACTCGCGCACAATGCCGCTGCGGGTGGTTTGCACTACGGCATTGAATTCAGTCGAGACGAGCGTGGGAAGATCACGAGTTCGGTGGGTGGAAAGCCGCCATTTGCGCTCCCCTGGCCGACTCCGCTCGAAACTCCTGCCGAACGCGTTGGGTCGATGAACGACATCGGGGTGGACGTGCACATGCTGTCGCTCAGCCCGAGCCTGATCTGGTACACCACACCTCCGGCCGACGCACTGCGAATGGCCGTCGAGACCAACGACGACATCGCCGATGTCATCCGCGAACATCCCGATCGATATCGCGGATTGGCCCATCTCCCACTGCAGGACCCCAAGGCGTCGGTCGACGAGCTGGAACGTTGCGTCCGCGACCTTGGCTTCGATGGGGCGATCATCGGTACCCACGTCGACGGGACTGACTGGGACTCGCCGGACCTCTTTCCCGTGTTGCAGGCAGCCAATGACCTCGGAGTGCTGCTGTTCGTGCATCCAACTCGAGGGCGCGCCCAGTCGTTCCTGCAGAACTACCACCTCAAGAACTTGGTCGGGAATCCACTCGAGACCACCATCTCGATCGCAAGTCTCATCTTTGGCGGAGTACTCGATCGCCTCCCTGACCTGAAGCTGTGTTTCGCTCATGGTGGAGGGTATGGCTGCCTGGGAATCGCCCGGATGGATCACGGCTATTCGATTCGAGCTGAAGCGCAAGGGATCTCGAAGTTGCCTTCGGACTACCTGCGCGACTTGTACTTCGACTCGTTGGTCCACGGACATCGCACCCTCGACCAGGTCATCGATCTCGCTGGAATCGGCCAGGTCGTGTTGGGCAGTGACTATCCAGCCGACATGGGAGAGCCCCGGCCGGTGGACTTCATCCGGTCGCACCCCACGCTCTCAGACGAGGACCAGTGGAAGATTCTGTCGGAGAATCTCACTACGTTGCTCGCATAGCCTCGGAGGCAAAGATGGCCGATCAGGGACTTCTCGACGAGATGTACGAGAAACGTGGCTACTTGTTCGAGTGGCAAGTTCTGCTCGCGAGCGAAGCACCGGAGTTCCTTCGAGCCTTCGATGCGACGTGGACACAAGTCAACACCGATCGCCCCGACGGTCTGGAACTCAAGTACCGCGAGCTCGTGTACGCGACCACAGCGTCGGTGCTCGGCGAAGGCACGGTGGCGAAGAACCACATGCACAAGGCGCTCGACGCTGGTGCGACAACCACCGAACTGATCGATGCGATTCTGGTGGCTTGGACACCATCGGGTTCGCGAACGCTGATCCATGGTCTGCGCTCGCTCGTAGACGTCCTCACGGATCGTGGCGAGTATGTGCCACCCGACGTGGGCTACCGGATTTCAGACCGTCCTGATCATGCCGACCAGAAGTTTGGAGAAGAGCCATCATGAGTTCGTTGGCAGAGGAGTTTGCAGCGAGACGGGGCAAGACGTACCCGGCACACGGATGGATCGCCGAACGGTTTCCCGAGTACGTCGAAACGATGCTCCAACTCGACGAGATCATCCGCAAGAGGCCCCGACGGTTCGATGAGAAAGAACACGAGTTGTTCCACATCGTGGCGCTGGCCGTTCTCGGTTCCAATCCGCACAACCAGCCTCACCTGACAGCCCATATCAAAAAGGCGCTGACCCTGGGAGCGCATCCTGAGGAGATCGCAGAAGCGCTCATGGTCGCCGTGAATCCTGCGGGCGCTCGGGTCATCACGTACGGCGTGACATGCATGCTCGAGGCGATCGCGCAACTCGAAGACGAAGGCTGGACTGTTGCCGCCGATGGCGCTTTGGTGGCTGCGAAATGACCCGCGTGATCGACGTACATGCACATCTGCTTCCTCGTTCAGCGATCGCCGCGGCAGAGTCGGGTGGAACATGGTTCGGGTCGACCATCGAGAACGACGACATCGGTCGTCCCGTAATCATCACTGGTGAACGACGGGAAGGAATGGGGGGCAAGGCTCACTATGAGTCAATGGAGCGACGTATCGAACGGATGGATGAGATGGGCGTCGACATGCAAGTCCTTTCCCTCAACCCAATCTTTTTTCGCCACTATCTCGACGCAGACAACGGCGCGGCCGCCTCGGTTGCGGTCAACGATGAGATAGCAGGTTTCATCGAGCAACGCCCGACGCGTTTTGCTGGCTACGGGGCACTTCCGATGCAAGACACCGATATGGCGATCGCCGAGCTCGAACGGGTCATGACCATCGACGGCATGATCGGCGCATGTGTGGGGACCCACGTCGATGGAGCGAACTGGGATGAGCCACACCTGTTCCCGGTGCTCGAAGCCGCGCAAGACCTCGGGGCGCTCGTCTTCATCCACCCATCTGACCGTCGGCTCGAGAAACACTTGCCGCGCTATCACTTGCACAACTCGATCGCGAACCCGACGGAGACCACGATTGCGATCGCGTCGATCATCCATGGCGGAGTTCTCGACCGGCTGCCGAACCTCAAGCTGTTGTTCGCTCACGGCGGCGGGTATGCATGTTGTGGCGCCGCCCGTTTCGATCATGGGTTCGAAGTCCGTCGCGAGGCTCGGACACAGATCTCGATGTTCCCATCGGAGTACCTGAACCGATTGTGGTACGACTCCCTCGTCTACGACTACGCCATGTTGCGCCGACTGGTGGATGTCGTCGGAATCGACAAAGTGATGCTCGGTACAGACTTCCCCGCTGACATGGGGCAGGCTGATCCTGTCGAGTGGCTCAACGGAAGTGACCTGAACGATGCTGAGCGGGCCGCAGTTCTCGGCGACACCGCAGCAGCGCTCCTGGGCCTGTGACCGGCCAGGAGTTGGGGGACTTCCTTCCGAGTTCGTCCGAACGGCTGGGCGATTTGTTCGGTCGCCTTGATCCAGAGTTCGCACACACCTGGCGCAACCACATTTCGCGACTGCTCGCACGTACCGAACTCGATCGACGCACCCGCTACTTGGTTCTGACCTGCCAGTACACGGTGACCAGACAGACCGAGCCGCTCGAGGAAAACCTCGACGCTGCGTTGTCAGATGGCGTCGACGCCGGAGAGTTGCTCGAGGTGATGCTCCAGGCATACGTGTACACCGGCCCGTGGGTGGTGGCACAGGCGTGTGAAGCGTTCGAACGAGTACTCGACCGTCGTGGCGAGCATCTTCCTGACCTGAGCGGGCGGATTGTCGATCGTTCATCTCGCGTCGTCGAGGACGAACGTCGCGGGTGGTCGCCTGCCGATGCTTCTGATCCTCGTCTCGCTACGTTGATCGATCGATACGGCTGGCATGGGATCTCGAATGGGCTTCGACTCCGTCCCGGTCACCACATCAACATGATCGATGTGCTCGATGCGCTCGATCCAGAGTTTCTCCAGATCTGGGAAGACGCCGTCTATGACGGAATGTACGGCCGTGGCGTGCTCGATGACCGCACCAGATTGTTGTGTGTTGTTGGTGCCACGCTTTCGCTCGGCGAGACGCATCAGTCGAGGCGGCACATGCGCGCCGCGCTCCGCGCAGGAGCAGCACCGCGAGAGGTCCTCGAGGTGGTGTTTCACACGACGGCATTCTTCGGTCATCCCTACGTCATGCCCGCCGCGTTCGATGATTTGATCCGAATCCTCGATGACGAGGGTCGGCTGACCGAGCTCGTACCTGAAGACAGATGCGAGGCCGTCTTGCGCATCGTGGCCGCACGAGTTGCCCGACGAGACGGAGTGCAGGACGACCTTTCGGGAATGTAGACAGACCGATGCGGCCTTTCATGTACATGAGGCCTGCATCGTGGACGTGGGTGGCGGCAGTTCTTGCCGTCAGTCTCGTGTCGGCTGCGTGTTCGTCGGGTCTCGCAGAATCTGTGACACAGAGCGCCAATGACTCGGTAGAGCGTGATGAGGCTCGTGCCGCCCTGCAGAAGAACGCGGAGTTCGCGACGCGAGCTTGGCCCACCGATTGGACCAACTCGACCGTTGAACTCTCGGAACTGGTTCTGGCCGTCGGAGCAAGTGAGCCGCGCGACGCGATCCCACCTCTCGATGCGCCGCTCTACGAATCGCCCGAAGCAGCAGCAGAGTGGATGCTCGATCGGGAGCCAGGGGTCCTCTTGCAGTTGAACGGTGACGTGCGATTCTTTCCACTCTCGATCCTCACCCGCCACGAGATCGTCAACGATGAAATCGGGGGAGTGGCGATTTCGGTCACCTTCTGCCCCCTCTGCAATTCTGCGGTTGCGTTCGAGCGGCGGGTTGATGGCGAGGTCCTACGATTCGGAGTGTCCGGGCTGCTGCGAAACAACGATCTGGTCATGTGGGATGACAGGTCCGTCTCGCTCTGGCAACAGGCAACTGGGGAGGCGATCGTCGGAGACTTCGCAGGAACCGAGCTCGACATGGCGCCGACGTCGATCGTGAGCTTCGGTGACTTCCGGGCGGGATTTCCTGATGGTGTTTCGCTGTCCCGAGACACCGGTTTCGACCTTTCGTACGGCAGGAATCCCTATGAGGGGCTCAGCGGACGATTTGCTCCATTGATCTTGTTCGAGCGAAACAGGGATGGTCGATACTTTGCGATGGAGCGAGTGGTCGGGGTCTCCGTCGGCGATGTGCACAAGGCCTATCCATTCAGTGTTCTCGTGGAGTCGCCTGTGGTGAATGATCGAGTTGGAGATCGGGACCTCGTGGTGTTCTGGGGGTCTCCGGACACCGCAGACGCGCTGAACCGATCACAAGTCGCCGATGGCCGGCCAATCGGATCAGCGCTGGTGCTCGATCCTGTCGTCGACGGGAGGAAGTTGACGTTCTCGGTAGAGGGTGAACGCTTCATCGATACCGAGACCGGTTCGGTGTGGACGATCCTGGGCCAGGCGCTCGACGGACCGCTGGCCGGCGCCCAGCTCGAGACGATCACCCATCGCAACGATTTCTGGTTCGCCTGGACGCAGTTCTATCCCGAGACGCTTGTTCATGACTAGCTGCTTCGACTTCGGCTGAGCAGAGCGGCAGCGAGCACGAACGGAAGGCCAGCCACCACGAAGGCCAATCCGTATTGTGATCGATCAGCGAGGAGGCCGAGCGTGGCGGGACCAAAGATCCAACCGAGATCGTTCGCCATTCGGTAGACGCCCGATGCGCGACCTTCGGTTCCTGGGGGGGCGATGTCACCGATCATGGTCGGAAGGGCAACCGCAGCAAGGCCGATGCCCACGCCAGTCAGCGCGGCGACAAGGTAGAGCTGAAGGGCGGTATCGACGAGACCGTAGAGCGCAACGGTTCCTGATGTCGTCAACGCACCCGCCACAGCGACTTGCCAACGCCCGATGGAGTCAGCGAGCTTCCCGGCCAGAGGCATGAAGAGCAAGGAGACGATCGAGCCGAGTGATATCACGGCACCGATCTGAGCTGGTGAGAGGGCGAGCACCTCATCTGCGAATGCAGGCACCACGACGTTGATCGCTCCGGCCCGAACGAAGAACAAACTGAACCCGCTCAGCATGACGACGCGAAATCCTGGAACCGCCAGAATGCTGCGCAGCGTTGGACGGGGAGCACCTCGATTCGCGGCCGAGTGGCTTCCGTCGTTGGGTTTGATCACGATCCAGCTCACGCCTACGAGCGCGAACGCGACGGCGGCTTGCACGAAGAACGGAGCAAAGATGCCGAACTCTTGTGCGACCACTCCGCCGATCAGCGGCCCCAACGTTCCCCCAAGAACAATCCCGCCTTGGAATCCGGCGATCGACCGACCGAGATCTTGCTTGTCGGTGACGACAAGGAGATAACGATTGACCGAGGTGCCAAAGAGTGCCGACCCTATTCCTTGAATCGCACGAGCGACGAGAAGGACCCCGAGGCCCGGAGCGACCGTCGCCAGCAGCGCACCGCAGGCCTGTACAAGCCCACCGCCCATGCAGACGACTCTCGACCCATATCGATCGGACAGAGAACCAGCCGGTAACCGGAACGACATTCGTGCAAGCGCGAAGACGGTGATCAGGAACGACGCAGCGGCGATCCCAACATCGAAGTGCGCGGCATAGGAAGGTAGGACCGGTGTGATCAGGTTCACCCCGATGACGTTGAGGGCGACCATCAATGGAATCGGAGATCCGATCAGCGACCGTTTGCCCACATCTGACATTATGTAGCATCCGGAGTGAAGGAGGTGCAGTCGGTGTCCGAACATGCAGAGCGAGCGCGGGCAGTACGCAAAGAGATCGGGCTCGGAATTATTGGTTCAGGCCGAATCGGTGGCTTCCGAGCGAGATTGGCCGCCGACCATCCAGCGGTGCGATTCATCGGGGTGGCCGACGCGAACGAGGATGCTGCAAGCAAACTTGCTCGAGCGGTCGGAGCTGAACTCGTGTCAACGGACAACGCCGAGATCATCGGCCATCCGTCGGTCACTGCTGTTGTCGTCGCGACGAGCGAGGGCGAACACGTCGAGCCGGTGGTCGAGGCTCTTCGGTTGGGGAAGGACGTGCTCGTCGAAAAGCCCATCGCACTGACGCTCGATGACGCCGACACGATCCTCGCGGCTGCAGCGCAGAGCACTGGCACACTCCATGTCGGGTACAGCAGGCGGTTTCGCAAGCGGTACCACATCGCCAAAGAGCAGATCGTCCAAGAACGGCTCGGGCGCCTCATCGGAGCGACCGCACGGGTGTACAACTCTCGCTCGCAGGCTCTGGCGATGTTGGGGCGTAATCCGGACGCGACCCCTGTGGTCGACGCGCTGACGTATTACGTCGATCTGATGAACTGGTTCTTCGAGGGGCAACGCATCGTCGAAGTCAGTGCGATCGGTCAACGGGGTGTGCTCGAAGAGGCCGGGCACGAGACCGACGACCTGACATGGGCAATGCTTCGCTACGACGGTGGAGCCGCCATTAGTCTCGGGGTGTGTTACGCGCTGCCAGAGAAGTACCCAGCGCTCGGACATGCGGCTCGGCTCGAACTCCTCGGCACGGAAGGTGTCGTATTGATCGATGATGATCACACCGATCAGGTCATGTACAGCAACAAGGGGATTCCCCACGTATACCTGCCGGACCACGATGTGAATGCAGTGTTCCTATCGAGCGGAACACCCGGGGACTGGGCGCTGGGTGAGTTCATCGGTCCGCTCGCAGCCGAGACGCGGGCCTGGCTCGACCATCTGTCGGTCGGTACGTCGTGCAACATTGCACCTCCCGAGACCGCCCGTCATACCCTCGAGGTAACCCTCGCAATTCAGCGCGCTGCCTCCAGCGGCGCAACGGTTACTCTTCCGCTCACCGCGGCTTGAGAACGATACAGCTTGAGAACGACACAAAGGAGAAGACAGTGGAACCAGTACGCATAGCATCGATAGGACTTGGTTGGTGGGGTGGTGTCCTCGCGGAGAAGGCATCCGCTGGCGGCGCCGACGTGATTCGTTGCTTTGCGAGGTCAGCGGAATCCCGCGATGCCTTCGCCGAGACCCACGGCGCTCGCCCGGCCTCGTCATACGAAGAGGTCTTGTCCGACCCCGATGTCGAGGGTGTGCTGATCGCGACCCCACACTCGACGCACGCCGATCTCGTTGTCCAGGCAGCGGCGGCAGGCAAACATGTCTTTTGCGACAAGCCATTCACGCTCACCGTCGCCGAGGCCAAGCGGGCGACCCATGCCGCTGCCGAAGCCGGCGTCGTGCTCCAAGTTGGTCACAACCGACGCCGTCAACCAGCAAATCGTCGACTGAAGCAAATGATCGACGATGACGAACTCGGCATGGTTCACTACGCCGAGGCGAACCTCTCGTACCCCAAGGGACTCACTCCTCGCAGCGGCTGGCGCGGCGAGCCCGAGGAGAGCCCAGCCGGTGGTATGACGGGTCTCGGTGTCCACATGGCTGACAACCTCATCTACCTCTTGGGCACGCCAACCCGAGTTCAAGCGTTCAGTCGCCGGACGATTGGAGTCGGCAAGCTCGACGACGTGACAACGGCAAACCTCGAGTTCGAGAACGGTGCGCTCGCCTATCTGGCGACCTCGATGGTCATCCCCACCATTGCCCGCGTCTCCGTATGGGGCACCAAGGCCGCCGCGATGAACGAGCTAGATGGCGAACAGTTCTTCCTTCAGGCATCGGGAGAGATGGACAAGACGCCGCAGGAGATCGAGACCCTCGACACGGTGAAGGACGAACTCGAAGAGTTTGCTCGCAACGTTCGGTCTGGATCGGCGCCCGAAACTGGTGGCCCAGAGGCGATCGAAGTCGTCGCGGTGCTCGAAGGGATTGTCGAGAGCGCCCAGCGAGGCACGGTTGTCGACCTCGACGAGGTGCGAGGCCGCAGCTAGAACCGGTTCAGGTGGCGTCGATCAGAACCTTCAAGGTGCTGGATTCGCGAACGGCATCGAGCGCATCGTTCGCGTCGGGTAGCGAAAAGCTTCTCGACACGATCGGGGCGCCGTTGATCGTGCCTGCAGCAACGAGATCGATGGCTCGTTGGTAGTCGGCCTTTGTCGCGGCGCGGGGGTTCTTGATCGTCAGCTCCTTGAAGTAGAGCTGATAGTAGGGAAGCCCTTCGTTTCCGCCTGTTGCAGTACCGAACAAGACGACCGTTCCGGCGGCACCTGCGAGGTCGATGGCTTGCGCAAAAGTTGCCTCGGTGCCAACAGCCTCGACGACGACGTCGGCGCCACGGCCGCTGGTCGTGGTCGCCACGAGGTCGGCGATCTCGTCGGGGGAGACGGCGGCATGAATGCCCAGCTTCAGCGCCAGTTCCCTCTTCCACTCCGAGCGGGTGACTCCAAGAACGGTTGCTCCCTGTTTGGTGAGGAGTTGCGCGATCAGTTGGCCACCGACTCCCAAGCCGAGCACGACAGCGATGTCACCAGGTCGCACGGATGCCGTCGACATGGCGTGGACGCACGTCCCCAGGACCTGCAAGATTCCAGCCTCATCCGATCCGATGGATTCGGGAACGACCAGAAGTTGTTTCTCGTCAATTGAGACGTAGTCGGCAAAGACCCCGTCGAAGTCCCGCCCGAGCAATCCACCATTTCGGCAGATGTTGGGAAACCCGCGCCGACAGAGATCACACAGCTCACACGACACCGCGGGATCGATCAGCACCCGCTGGCCGGATGCAATCGAACCCTGACGGCCAGGGGCTTCCAGAATGCCGACCGCTTCGTGACCCATGATGCGCGGGAGCGCGGCTGGGATCTTTCCAGCGACGATGCTCGAGTCGGTACCACAGAGCCCAGCGGTCTGGACTCGAACGAGCGCGTTTCCGATGCTCTCAGCTTCGGGGATGGCGACGTCTTGGACTTCTGTTCGACCTGGTTCTACAAGGACTAGGGCACGCATCGGCATGACTTCTTTCTGTATGGCTGAAGAGGTGGATTAGCTATCGAGGGTTTGTAGGTCGAGGCGGATGGCCAATGCGTTCAGTTGGCCGACGAGGACGTTGGATACTGCGACACCCAGACGGTCGCTTTCTCGCTCCATCTCTGCGGCAGTATCGCCGGGCAGTCGAACGGGATCTCCACTGGTGGTACTCGAGGTTCGTAGCTCGTCGAGGTGAGCGGCCATCGATTCGAGCGCCATGTCTGCGGGTTGAAACAGATCGGATCGCATCACGAACAAGGCCTGACCGGTGTTCGTTGGCGTGGACAGCTTGACTCGATGATCAATCACCGAGCTGAGGAACGCCGCGCCGTTCATCGCTCCTGCGAGGAGACCAATGGCGATATTCAGCCCTGAACCCTTGTATCCGCCGATCGGGACCAGGGTGCCCTCGTGCGCTCGATTCGGGTCGGTGATCGGATTGCCGTCGCTGTCGATTACCCATCCAACCGGCATCTGCTCGCCGTTCTGTGCAGCGACCTTGATGCTGCCGTGGCTGGTCATCGTCGTGGCGATGTCGAGGAGGAAGGGTGCCGAGTCCTTCGCCGGTATGGCGATTGCGATGGGGTTCGTACCGAGGAGAGGATCCGTACCACCCCACGGCGGCATGCCATTGGCATTTGCCACAGCGAAGTACATCGCGATCAGTCCTTCGCGAGCTGCCATCATCGGATAGAGGCCTGCGGCACCAGCGTGGTTCGAGCGCACCGTACCCACCCACGACATGCCAGACGTCTTGGCCTTCGAGATGGCGAGCTCGGTGGCTTGGGTCATGATCACCTGACCCAGTCCGTTGTCTCCATCGACCAGAGCGCTCGTAGGCGTCTCTCGTAGGACCTCGATCGACGGATCGAGCGTGACGCCGCCGGCCTCGATGCGTTCGATGTACGGCCCCAGTCGGATCAGGCCATGTCCTGTGCGGCCTCGGGCGTCGGCTTCCACGAGTCGTATCGCTGTGGTTTCTGCGTGGTCGGGCAGAACACCGACCGCACGAAGCGCGGATGCACAGAAGGCCTCGAGTGCCTCTTTGGGATAGCGGGCGCTCGTCACGAGATCGTAGGACTTCCGTGGTTTGACACGGTCTCACCTGTGGCCGTGAACGTTCTCGTCACATCCGTCGAGCCGTAGACCCAGAGAATTCGCATGAGCGTCTCACCATTGTTTTCGAAGCGATGTGGAGCTCCGGCGGGCACCTTGGTGCAGTCGTACTGGCGCATCGAGATCTTCTCACCATCGATCTCGAACAGGCCACTGCCCTCGAGAAGCGTGACTTGTTCGATCGTGTTGTGGCTGTGCATGTCGAGCCCGGCGCCTGGAGGGAACGACGTGATCCCCATGATGAACGATTGGCCTGGCAGGGGCGGGTCGGAGAACTTCACGGTTTCGATCCCGTCGCCTCGGGCAACGGTGCCCTGTTGTCCGAACTCGATGATTGATTCCATTCGTGGGACCCCTTCGGTCACTCTGAGCTATGTCTTCGGTAGTGCGGCACGAAGTTCGCTTGGCAGTTCGGCGTAGGCATCGGCGATGACGTCAGACGCCGCGCTTCGGAACGCCTCGTTCTCTTCCGGTGAGAGATCGACGAACTGGCGACCTTCGTCTTCAAGATTCTTCCGGAGTACCGCTTCGTACGCTTCTGCTGCACCTCGTTGAAATTCGATTGCAGAACGGGCGCCGTCGCGGATCATCGTTGCGGTCTCAGCGTCGAAGCGATCCTGCCAGTCGGGTCCAGCGAGCACCGCTCGCGCGCCGTACAGGTGCGCGCTCATCGTTATGTGGGTGTGAGGGACGCCGTACGCGACGGAGTTGGCGAGCGGGTTTTCTTGTGCGTTGACGGCACCGCTGGTGATCATGGCAATGCCCTCACTCAGTTCCGCAGTGATGGGTGTCATGCCCCACGACCGGGCGAGCGCTTCGTGAATCTGGTTGGGCTGCAGCCGGATGGTGAGGCCTTGGCAGTCCGCAGGGGACCGGATTGGTCGGACCGAATTGGTGAGATGGCGAAAGCCGTTGTCCCAGAACCCGAGGACCGAGAGGTTGATCTTTCGTGAGACAGCATCGGTGAGTTCGCGACCGAGTTCTCCGTCCAATGCGCGATGGGCATCAGAGAGGCTGGGGAAAAGATACGGGATCTCCAGCGCGTTCATCTCAGACACGTCATCTCCGAAGTAGCTCGCCGACATGTACGTCAGGTCGAGTTCGCCGGTTCCGGCCATGTCGATCAGGGCGCCGACCGGCCGATCGAGGTCCATGATGTTGTAGAGGATGTCCACATGGACAGAGCCATCCGACTGATCGTGCATGAAGTCTCGAAAGTGTTCAAGTGCGAGACTATGCACGGAACCAATGGGCGCATAACCCCCGACGCGGAGTTCCGTTCGTGCCATAAGATCTGACATCATATCAGATGAGTGCATCACGCCATCGAGAGACGGAGAACGGCCATGAAGATCGCCAGTGTCGAGGCAATTCCGGTACGGGTACCGCTGATCAAGCCCATCGTGATGTCGCACATCACGGTGTATCAGTCTGACAACGTCTTGGTGAAGGTCACAACCGATGACGGCGTTGTCGGTTGGGGGGAAGGGGTCGAGGCCACCGACCTCACCGGTGAGACCCAACGGAGCATCCATTCGGCAATCGAGTTCCTCGGCGAGCGGATCATCGGCGAGGACCCCATGCGTCGCAGCTCGATCTGGGCCGACATGTCGTCGATGATGTACGCGAACGAGACCGCTGCGGGCGCGATCGACATTGCCTTGCACGACATCGCAGGCAAGGTGCTCGATGTTCCCGTCGCCGAGCTCCTCGGTGGAGTGGTGCGCCGGGAGGTACCCGCATTGACGATGGTCGGAAGTGGTGTGCCCGCCGACGACATCGCGGCTGCCCGCACGAAGTACGACGCCGGATATCGCTGGTTCAAGGTCAAGCTTGGTATCGGTGACGTGGCCGACGAACTGCAAACGGTGCTCGGCATCCGCGCCGAACTCCCCGATGATGCAATCGTATGTGGCGATGCCAACCAGGGTTGGTCCGAGCCTGAAGCGATCCGTTTCTTGCAAGCACTCGCTGGTCAAAACGTTCGTTTCATCGAACAACCCATTCGACAAGGTGACCTCGGTGCGATGCTCCGCGTTACACACGCATCGCCGATCCCGATCTGCGCAGATCAAAGCGTCCACTCATTCAGCGACATTGCATCGTTTTGGAGGACCGGAGTAGCCGGAGTCAGCCTGAAGCTCGTGAAGCTCGGCGGAATCACGGGTGTGATGCGCGGCGCAAATCTCTGCGACGCATTGGGATTGTCGGTCAACCTTGCTGGAAAGATCGCTGAGTCCAGTGTTGCTGCGGCTGCGAACATCCACTGTGCGGCCGCCATGTCTGCGATCGACTTCGGCTGTAGCCCTGGCAATCAAGGTCTGAGTGGTGACGTGACCACGAAACCCCTGGTGATCGAGAACGGACATTATCTGCTCCCAACCGGGCCTGGCCTCGGGATCGACGTCGACAACATCGACGGATGAATCCTCCGCTCCGGATAGGTATTGCAGGTGGCTCGATTGGTGGCCTTACAACGGCAGTGCTTCTCCACGAGCTAGGTGAAGATGTGCAGGTATTCGAGCGATCTCTGAGCGCACTCGACGGACGCGGTGCCGGAATTGTCGTGCTGCCGATAACGGAACGCTACTTCGTCGAGCGTGGCGGTGGCCTCGGGTCAAGCGATCGCGAGGCATCCGAAGTTGCGCTCACGTTGACCAACTGGAGCTATATCGATCGTGCAGGCACGATCATCGATGCGTCGCCGACCTACAACCGGTTCACAGCATGGAACACGCTTTACCGGGCACTACTGGACGCGCTGCCCCAGGATCGATATCACCTCGGGCATCAGGTCGAGCGGGTGGAGCAAGGTGGAGATGACGAAGAGCCCGTTCGGGTCTCCTTCACGAACGGAGACGAGTACTCGTGCGATCTCTTGATCGGCGCCGACGGGATGGGCTCCACGGTCCGCGAGATCGTGTCGCCCGAGACGACCACGGTGTACGCAGGGTACGTTGCATATCGGGGCACCATCCTCGAGCGTGATCTCCACGAGTCGACCGCAGAGATCCTCGACGACGCCATGGTGTACCAAGTGCTCGATGACTCGCACATTCTCGCCTATGCGATTCCCGGACCAGACGACTCGATTGAACGAGGGGAACGAGCGGTCAACTTCGTGTGGTACCGCAATGTCGAGGGGACCGACTTCGACGACTTGATGACCGACCGCCATGGAGACGTCCGCCCGACAACCATGCCTCCTGGCCTTCTCCAAGATCGATTCGTCGATGAACTACATTCGGCAGCACGAACCGGTCTGGCTCCACAGCTGCGGGAACTCGTTCTCGGATGTGCCGAACCGTTCATCCAAGCGATCTTCGACATGGCCGCCGAACGGTTCGTGCACGATCGGATCGTCTTGTTGGGTGATGCGGCGACGGTCATGCGACCGCACGTGGCTGCCGGTACAGCCAAGGCATGCGCTGACGCTTGGGCCTTGAGAGACCACCTTCGCGATCGAGGCATCGACGACGTCGGCCTACGCACGGCGCTCTCGGCATGGGAAGCGCAACAACTCGGTGTGGCCCGCAGCGCAGCGGAGAGATCGCGTTCCATGGGTGAGGCGGCGCAGACATTGGGAACCATGGCGCCAGGAGATCCCTCGTGGCGGTTCGGACTGTTCGGTCCGGGGAATTGAGGCGAAGATGAAACTGACCACAGACGACATCGAGCAATATCGCCGAACCGGCTATCTGATCCTGCGTGATGTTCTGAGCGCTGACCGGATCGAGCAACTGCAGATGGCCGCGGAGCATTTCGAGGAGATCGCCCGTGGACTCGAGCAGAGTTCGAGCGTCATCGAGCTTGACGATGTCGCAGGCCGCGCACTCGGCGAGCAACGGATCCGCCGGATCAAGAGTCCCCATCTTCACCATGACGACTTCGCAGCACAACTCCGCGACGCGACCCTTCTCGACATGGTCGAGCAACTGATCGGCCCGAACATCCGCTGGCACCACACGAAACTCAACGCGAAACAGCCACATGGTTCAGGACACGTCGAGTGGCACACCGACTGGGGGTATTACCCCCACACCAACAGCGACCTGCTCGAGATCGGCATCCCGCTGGATCCGTCGACGATCGAGAACGGATGTTTGCACGCGTTGCCTGGCTCACATCTCGGGCCGGCCCTCGACCACACGGAGAACGGAACCTTCGTCGGTGCAGTGCCGAGAGGAAGCTTCGATCTGGACCAAACCGAACCGCTGGTCCTCAACCCAGGTGACATCTCGATACATCATGTGTGTCTGCTGCATGGGAGTGGGCCGAATCGGACCGATGGCCAGCGGCGCCTCCTTCTCCAGGGGTATGCAGCCGCGGATGCGTGGCCGATCATGGCCCAACACCAACCGTCTGATTGGCCGGAGTGGGATGAACGGCTTGTTCGTGGCCAGCCGACAACACATGCCAGGCTCGACGAGACTCCTGTTCGCATTCCGTTGCCCGTGACCGCTGCGCTTGGCTTGTTCGACACCCAACGATTGATGAACACGTCTCACTTTCCAGAGGCCAACCGAACCAACGAGGAATCGTCATGAGTATCGGTCTGGCGATCGTGGGAGCGGGAAAGATCGGGCGCCACCGCGCTCGGCTCGCACGACAACACGCAGGCGTGTCCTTCCTCGCGATTGCCGACATCAACGAGGACGCAGCCCGCGCCCTTGCCGAAGAGGTCAACGCAGACATGTGGACAACCGATGTTGCGTCCATCGTTGGGTCGACCGATGTCGATGCGGTGGTCATCTCCACCCAGGAGATGGCCCATACCGAGCCGCTCCTTCTCACACTCCCGTTCGGGAAGCCGACGCTTGTCGAGAAACCGCTGACGTTGGATCTTGCCGAGGCTGACAGAGTCATCGAAGTGGCAAAAGAGCATGGAGTCGACCTACGAGTCGGCTATTCGATGCGGTATGCCCAGCGATATGCCGTGGCCAAGGAGCAACTGGAGCAGAAGCAGATCGGCCAGCTGATCGGTGGCCTCGCCCGGACCTACGACACCTTGGCCGTCGCTGAGGCGATTCTGCGACGTTCTCCTACTGCGACGCCTGTCATGGACATCTTGACGTATCTCGTCGATGTGATCGGCTGGTATCACCCAAACGCTCGGCCGATCGAGGTGTCCGCACGTTCGAATGGGTCCATCCTCCGCTCCAGAGGACATGACGTCGACGATCTCACGTTCGCAGTCGTGACGTACGACGACGGTGCGATCTTCGATTTTGCAACCAGCTATTCGCTGCCCGCGGGATACCCGAGCAATGGCATGTCGACGCGGTTCGAGCTCCTGGGAACAAATGGAGTGCTCTTCATCAGTGAGGACCATGGCGACCAAGTCCTGTACAGCGATGCCGGGTTTGAGAATGCCTACGTGGATCAGACCCTGAACTTCGCGTACCTGGGGAGTAGGACCTCGGGCGAGTGGGCGGGGGGGACGATGTTCGGACGGGTCGCAGACGAAACGCGAGCGTGGCTCGATCATCTCGCGGTGGGTGGTCCCTGTCACCTCACGACTGCCGCCGAAGCGCGAACCACTCTGGCGGTCACGTTGGCGATCGACGAGGCTGCCGCATCAGGCAGGATCATCACCCTTCAGGAGGGAACGTAGATGCGAGTTGGATTTGTTGGACTGGGCCGAATGGGTTTCCCGATGGTTTCGCACATCATGGCTGCGGGCCACGATGTGGTCGGGTTCGATCTTTCGGATGTGGCGCGCACGAGAGCCAAAGAAGCTGGAATCGACGTCGCCAGTGGGCTCCACGAACTGGCCGACGTAGAACTTGTCTGCTCTTCGCTTCCTGCGACTGAACACGTCGAAGCCGTCTTCCTCGGCGACGATGGACTTGCGTCTCTGCTCGGTCCTGGCACGGTGTGTGCCGACATGTCGACGATCTCGATCGCTGGCTCTCGGGCGATTGCTGACGAATGTGAAGAACGAGGGGTGTCGTTTCTCGATGCTCCGGTCAGCGGAACATCCATTCATGCCGAAGCCGCGACACTTGTTGTCATGGTGGGCGGCGCCGACTCGGCGTTCGATGTGGCGCGCCCGGTACTGGACTGCTTTGCCACAGAGGTTGCCCATGTGGGTGGAAACGGGACAGGGCTCGAGCTCAAGTTGATCACCAATCGATTGCTCACGACGCACCTCGTTGCAATAGCCGAAGCGATCGTGTCGATCGAAAAGACCTCCCTCTCGATGGACCAATGTATCGACCTGCTTCGCGCCGGTGCAGTGCCGCGACTCCTCGACTACAAGGCTGGCCCGCTTGCCACCCGTGACTTCACCCCGATGTTCACCGTCGACCTCATGCGCAAAGATCTGCGCTTGGCTGCCGACGAGTTGGCTCCAGTTGCGCTTGCAACCGCCGCCCACGAGATCGTCGAGGCGACGAGCGACCTCGGACTCGGCGATGAAGACCTCGCGGCGTTGATCACGATCGTGGAACAACGTTCTCAGTCATGACCGTTGCAGTTGCCCGCACCGAGTCAGACCATGAAGCGGCCACCATTGACGTTGAGCGTTTCGCCCGTCATGTACCCGCCCTCTTCGGACGCCAGGAACATCATCCATGCGACGAGATCGTCGACCTCACCGTACCTCCCGAGTGGGATCGTGGCCTGGGTCTTCGCGCGCTCCTCTTCGGACCGAACGACTCTGATTCGGTCGGTCATCACTGCGCTTGGCGAGATTGCGTTGGAGGTGATGCCATCGGCTGCAAGCTCGTAGGCAAGCACACGAGCCAGAGAGAGGACTGCAGCCTTTGCGGCCGCATACGGGGGAGACGACCGGTACATCGCCGTTTGCCCAGCGAGCGAAGCGATCGTGATGATACGTCCCGCCGTGGACTTGCGCAGGAGTGGGATCGCGCTCTGTGCGCAGAGGAAGACACCCTTCAAGTTCAGATCGATCACTCGATCCCACTCGTCTTCGGACAACGATTCAGTGGTGTTCTGTTCCCAGAACCCGCCCGCATTGTTGACCAGGACATCGAGCCGTCCATGCTCTTGCTCGATCGCAGCAAACGTCGAGCGCACCACCGTCGAGGAGGTGATGTCGCACTCGACGAAGGTCGTCCCGGTTCGCTCGGCTACTGCCGCTCCCCGTTCGACATCGACATCGAGTCCGAACACGCTCGCCCCAGCGTTGGAGAACAACTCGACTGCACACTCGCCCATCCCGATCGCCGAGCCGGTGATGACAACAACTCGGTCGGTGAAATCCCACGTTACGTTGGCCATGATTGGTTACTCCTGCACGAGTTCGATGAGCGTGCCGAGAGCACCCTTTGGATGGATGAACGCAATTGTCGAGCCACGCGACCCTGGTCGAGGTTCGGTATCGATCGGCCGTGCACCCGCTTTGACCATCGAGGCGAGGGCCTCGGCGCAGTCGTCAACGCGATACCCCACGTGATGCAGGCCCTCACCACGCTTCTCGAGATACTTCGTGATCGGCGAGTCGTCCCGGGTGCCCGTGAGGAGCTGGATGTACGATTCAGCCACCTTGAGCATGGCCTCGTCCACGCCGTCGCGATCGACCCGTTCTCGATGCTCGACGGTTGCGCCCAGAGCGGATTCGTAGAATTCGATGGCGGCGTCGAGGTCATGAACAGCGATTGCGACGTGGTCTATTTCGGTGAGCAGCACTCCCTGATTCTAGAAGATTTTCAACAAGACAATGCCCCAAAACGACCAATGACCCAAAGGAAGAAACTATGAAACTCGTAACGTTCACGTCTGCGATCGGAAGTGGGATCGGGGTCATTCGCGACGACGGCGCGGTCGTCGACCTTGCAAGTGACCCTGGGCTTCCCACCGATATGGCCGAGTTCGTAGCGCTCGGGGAATCCGGACGTGCAGCAGCTCAACGTGTGCTCGATGATTCGGCATCGACGACGGTTCCCGAACCACGACTGAGCGCACCGATACGACCGCGCAACAACATCATGGCCATCGGAAAGAACTACCACGCACACGCACTGGAGTTCTCGGCCAGTGGGTTCGACGCATCCGAAACGACCGCCATCCCTGAATACCCAATCGTCTTCACGAAGGCCCTGACGTCGATCATCGCCGATGGCGAGGCAATCGAGCTCTCGTCAGATCCCACGGGTACGAGCGACTACGAGGGCGAACTCGGCGTCATCATCGGCGAAGGCGGGATGAACATCGGTGCCGAGGAGGCGTTCGACCACGTGTATGGCTACACGGTGATCAACGATGTCACCTCTCGCGAAGTCCAGCATCAACATGTGCAGTTCTTTCTCGGAAAGAGCCCGGCGACGTTCTGTCCGATGGGACCAGCGATCGTCACCCGAGATGAGATCCCAGACATCACGAAGATGATGCTGCGCACCCGGGTGAACGGTGAGCTTCGTCAGGAGTCCGAGATCTCATTGTTGATCTTCGACATTCCGACGTTGATCGAGACCATTTCACGAACTGTCCGACTCGAACCCGGTGACGTCATCGCGACCGGAACTCCGGCGGGTGTCGGCCTCGGGTTCGACCCACCGAAGTTCCTCAAGGACGGCGACGTCGTTGAAGTCGACATCGAGGGTGTTGGTGTTCTCACGAATCCGGTCGTCGAATGATCGTCGAGGTCATCGCCGTAGGGACCGAGCTCCTGCTCGGAGAGATCATCAACACGAATGTGGCTGACATCGGTAAACGACTTGCCGAGGACGGCTTCGACGTCCACCACCAAGTCACCGTAGGAGACAATCTCGATCGCCTGGTCGAGACGATACGAACAGCATGCGATCGGTCCGACGCCGTGATCATGACGGGCGGAATCGGTCCGACTCAAGATGATCAGACACGAGACGCAATCTGTGCGCTCCTTGGTGTTGGCGTGGTGACCGACCGTGACCACGCGGAGGCCATCCGAGCTCGTCTCGCAGAACGTGGCGTCGTCGCCGACACCGCGTTGAAGATGGCCGATTACCCCGAGGGATCGGATCCGTTACCGAACAGCGCTGGAGTGGCATTGGGGATTGCGGCGGTTCACAAGGGCACGCCCATTTTCGCTGTGCCTGGTGTGCCGACGGAGATGCGACCAATGATCGATGATCAGGTCAGACCCCGGTTGCGAGAGGTGTCGGGAGAGCCAGCGGTGCTGTCGAGCCGACTTCTGCACTGCTGGGGACTCGGTGAGTCCCAGATCGCAGAAAAGCTCGATGATCTGTATGCGACCACCAACCCGTCTGTTGCGTTCTTGATCAAAGGACCAGAAGTACGCGTCCGGATAACTGCGAAGGCGAGCTCGGTCGGGGAGACGTCCGCGATGATCGCTGAGGTAGAGGCGGTTGTTCGCGATCGGTTGGGTGATGCGATCTTCGCGACCGATGACGAGACCGTCGACGGTCTCGTGCAAGCATCCCTGGCCCAGCGCGGATGGTCTGTCGGTTCGCTCGAGATCTGCACGCATGGGCTCGTGGCGTCGCGGCTGGCGGCGATTACGGGATTCGCCGGAGGCGTGATTCGACCGACCGGGGAATCTCCGGTCACCGATGTCGAGGCACATGCAGGTTCGTTGATGGCGTCACTGACCGATCGAGCCGATGTCTCGGTGGTCGTCGGCGAAATCACCGAACAGCGTTCGGCCGATGGCGCGGCCTCACGGCAGATCGGAGTGGCGATCAGGACACCAGAGGTCGAGCTGGTGACGTCAGTTCGTGCGTTGGGCAACGACGAGCGAGCTCGTGCGTTTGCAGCTGTTGGTGCGATTCACTTGCTCCGCAAGGCGATCGCTACTTGACCGAAGCCGCCAGAGCGAGGCCCATCTGGTCTGCTGAAAGTGGCAGCTCGATGGGTTCGTTGAGGTCAGCGGACAGATCAGCGGCCATGTAGACCTCCATCGTCATGCGAGCGAGTCGTGGATCGACCATCGCTGGTCGGTCGTACAACACCGCTTCGAGGAACGAGATCGTCTCTCGCTCCATTGGACCGGCGTACATCTGGTCTACCGCTTCGCCCGGCATGGTCGACAGTGGGAACTCGATGCCACGTTCGGTCGTGTTGACGACGATGTCGCGGTGGCTGTCGTCGGCGATGATCGAGCCCTTGGTCCCGATCACTTCGATCCATGTGGTCGCAGCGTTCTTGTAGTGATTCGGTAGCGACATCCCGGCATTGATCGTGACGACGACGCCATCGTCCATCGTGATGACGGTGATCTGTGAGTCCGGCAAGCCCATCTCGCGGCGAACGCCGAAGGAGTTCTGCGAATAGACGCGGACCGGTCGGCGAGGCTCGAGGCACCACATGGCGAAGTCGATGTCGTGGGTGGCTTCCATGGCGGCGGGGGAGAGCTTGATGCGATTGCCGATCTTTGCACCGAGGTTGCGCCCGATGTGGCGGCTCACGAGAATCGAGCTCGGCTCGCCGAGGTCGCCGTTGACCAACGACCGCTTGGCCAGCGCTTGTTTCGCATTGAACCGTTGTGAATACCCGACCGTGAACTTGACGTTCTTTTCCTCGGCGATCTCGATCAGTTCGTCAGCTTCTTCCAGTCGAAGCGCGATTGGCTTTTCCAGCAGCACATGTTTGCCGGCTTCGAGCGCGGCTTTGGCCATCGGGTAGTGCAACGTCTCGGGTGTCGCAGAAATCATCACGACATCGATATCGCTACGACCAATGAGGCTCTCCCAGTCATCGGTCGCGGAAACGGCGTTGGTCTCTGCGGCCATTTCGGCCAGACGTTCCGGGTTGGACTCGGCGATATGCAGATCGCCGCAGATTGGGTGTTGGGCACAGGCTACGGCGCGGATTCCACCACACCAGCCGGTGCCGATGACGGCAACATTCAATTGATTCATTAGTTGAGCTCCAGGAGTTGTTCGGGTTCGATGGGTAGCTGGACGGGCTTTCCGGTCTTTGCTGAATAGTCCATGGCCATGGTGAGGATGAGATTGCTGTGACCCTCAGCAGCCGTGGCATGAGGGGTATTGAAACCCTTCGCCAAACGGTTGTACCACGTGAGTGTTTCCTCGCGCATGGGACCCCACAACATTCCGTCGGACACATCGCCCGGCGGATAGCTGCCCATGAAGTCCACGTTTCGTTCGTTGGGTGGTTCGAAACCTCGGCTGGTGTAGCCGGCTGGTTGCGGTACCTCCGACGCGATGATGACATCGCGATGGGTGTCTTCGATGTCGATCACGCCCTTCGTGCCGACGATACCGATCTCGAGGCCGTACACGGCGCCGGGCCAGACGACCGGCAGGGCCCATGAGATGTTCATGCTGAACAACGTGCCATCGTCCATCGTGAAGAGCCCAAAGGTCGAATCCTTTGTGCCCCACTCACCGAGCAGCTTGTCGTTCGATCGTGCGTACACCTCGACAGGTTTCTTGCCCTCCATGAGCCACATGGACATGTCGAGGCTGTGCGTTCCCGATACGACCATCGGTGTCAGGTTCGTCCGATCATCGGCCTTGGCCAGTGTTGCGTACACCACCATGCGGTTCATGAACGCGCGGGTCACCACGCTCGTGACCTCGCCGATCTGCTCGTCGCGAAGCTTCTGTTTCACGCCAAGGAAACGTCGTCTGAACCGGTTGGTGTAGCCCACGACAGCATCGACGTTGTTGTCTTCGATAGCGGCCAGAATTCGAGCGGAGTCGAGTGGATCGGTGGCCAAGGGCTTCTCGATGAACATCGGGAAGCCATGCGAAACCGATTGCATGATGGGGTCGACGTGCTCACGTTCATCGGTTGCCACGATCACTGCGGTGACCTCGGGGCGCGCGAGGAGTGAGGCCACGTCGGTGGTCACGAAGTCTGCTTCGGTGTCTTCGGCGAGTTTGTTTGCCGTCTCGGCATGTCGGTCGCACAGACCGAGCCAGGTAACGCCGGGGTGTTCGCGAGCGAGCACTGCTCGGATTCGTCCGATTGTCCCGCAGCCGATGACAGCTAGTCCGATTCCGCTCATTGTGTGAACCCCAGGAGTCGTGCAGCATTTCCGCCGCTGATGAGATCGATCTGGTCTTGGGTGAGGCCCGGGACGCTGCCGATGAACTCGAGAGGATCGTCGTCACCCATGTCATAGGGGTAGTCCGTGCCCAACATGACGTGTTCGGCGCCGTACTTGTCGACGAGGAACTTCAACTGATCAGGCTCGAACACCATCGTGTCGAAGAAGAACCGTTTCAAGTACTCACTGGGCTGGAGGGGAACGCCTTCGCGAACGTCTTCCCTGGCTCGCCATGCGTGATCGATTCGACCTGCATAGGCGGGAAGGTAGCCACCGCCGTGGACGACGACGATCTTGAGATCGGGATAACGCTCCATCACACCATTGAAGATGAGATGTGCTGTCGCAAGTGTCGCCTCGTATGGATGAGCGATGATGTTCAGGAAGTTGTGGTCCTGCAACCGGTCCCTGTGCGTGTGGCCGTTGGTGTGCACCACGATGAGCGCCCCGAGTCGTTCGACCTCGGCCCAGAAGGGATCGAGACGTGGGCTCGAGATCTCTTCGGTGCTGTCGACATGAGTGCCGATCTCCAGACCCTTCATTCCGAGCTCTTCGACGCAGTACCGAAGTTAGCGATCGCAGCATCGGTGTCCTGCAACGGGACGGTGCCGAGCGGGCTGAATCGTCCGTTGAACTTCGACGTGCTCTCGACCAGTTCTTCATTGGCGACCCGGCTGACGCGTGCCCCGACTTCGGCTTCTGCCCAGTAGTAGTACTGGTACACGGCAACTGCGATCGCTTGGATGTCGACGCCCATGGCGTCCATGTCCTTTATGCGTTCCTCGAGGAAGTCCATCTTCGGGCGCAGGTACTGCAGTTGCTCCTTGTTCACCTTGCGGGTCAGGTCGCTGCCGTATTGGAGGCGGACTCGGCCGACTCGTTCCTCTTCAATGGCCATGATCTCGGTTGCCGGTCCGCACTCTCGGTGGCAATGGATGTCGATCACCGGTCCGTCGGTTCGTGTCGCTCGCATTCGGTGTGGGTCTCCTTAATTGGTTACGGCTCAGGTGGGTGCCGTACATCGTGCATGATATATGATTCGGCTGTGTGATGCGGCGTGGCCGCAAATTGTGAGAGGACCAGACCTGTGACTGCCATGATTCGCGACTGTATTGCCCCTGATAGGCATCCGAAAACTCCGAATTGGACAATGCCGACCGGCACCATCGATACCCATGTGCACGTGTTCGAAGATCGTTACCCGTTGTCACCCGATCGTGGGTACAACCCTCCAGAATCCACGCTGGGTGACCTTCGGAATCTTCACACGGCACTGGGTGTCGATCGGGTGGTCTTCACACAACCCAGCACCTACGGAGTGGACAACTCAGCGATCCTCGACGGGATGTCCGCACTGAACGCCGAGACGCCCGATCGAGCGCGAGCCGTGATTGCGTGCGGACTCGACATCACCGACGACGAGCTCGTCAGGCTTGACGGATTGGGTGTGCGTGGGGTCCGGCTGAACACGGACAACCTCGGTGGGATGCCGGTCACCATGGACGAGATACCCATGCTGTGCGATCGGATCCGTGATCTCGGTTGGCACATCGAGTTCTTGTTCCCGGGTTCGCACATCATCGATCTGATGCCAACCTTCGAGTCGGTCACGGTCCCGATGACAATTGGACACTTCGCCTATCAAAAGGCCGCTGACGGGGTGAGCGCGACAGGATTCCAGGCTCTACTCGGCCTCATGCGTGAGGGCAACACGTGGATGAAGATCTCGGGCGCCAACCGTGTCAGCGCCACCGATCTGCCGCCCTACGACGATGTCAAGCCCATGGCGCACGCACTGATCGAAGCCGCCGAGGATCGAATCATGTGGGGTACCGATTGGCCACACCCCAACAAGTACGAGGTCAACCCCAACGATGGAGACCTCGCCGATGCGCTCGGCGAATGGGTGACCGATGAAGCGTTGAGACAAAAGATCCTGGTCGACACCCCAGCCCAGTTGTACCGCTTCTGATGGGCACCGATGTCGCAGTCCTCGGCCTCGGACTCATGGGTGGCACAATTGCGGGTCATTTGCTCGACGTTGGTCATCGCGTCCTGGGGTATGACCCTGACCCGGACCGCCGGAGCGAACTCGCCGCCCGAGGCGGGGAGTCCTTTGCATCGGTCGGTGAAGCTGTTGCTGAGGCCGATCGGGTCGTCTTGTCGCTCCCGAACAGCGTGGTGATGCTCGAGGTCTGCGAAGAGATCATCGCGGCCGAGCCCGGCCGAGTATTGGTGATCGACACCACCACAGGCGCACCCGCTGACTCGATTACGGCGGCATCGCTTCTTGCAGATGCCGGCCACGCCTATGTCGATGCGACCGTGTCGGGCAACGCCGCGCAAGCTGCCCGCAAGGACGTGATCTTCATGGTGGGCGGCGATGACCACGACGTCGAGGTGGCGACAGCACTGCTGGAGCCTCTGGGAAGACGGGTGTACGCCGTTGGTCCTCTCGGGGCCGGATCGACTGCGAAACTCGTGGTCAACCACGTGCTGTCGATCAACAGGGCTGCTGTCGCTGAGGGCCTGGCGGTCGCCGAAAAGGCGGAGCTCGATCTGACATCGATGTTCGAGGTGCTGCGCGATAGCGCTGCGTATTCCAAGGCAATGGACATCTGGGGCCAACGTATGGTCGACGGTGACCATTATCCGCCTGCTTCTCGTGTGCGCCAGAGTCTCAAGGATTCACGACTGATCAACGGGCACGCCGAGTCGATCGGCGCCTCACACGCGCTCGTCGAAGTGGTCCGCGACGCGCTCGTTGAGGCCGAGAGCACTGGCCTCGCCGATGCCGACAACTCCTCGGTGATGGAGCTGATGCGGCGTCGTGCTGGAATCGGCCGCATTCCGCCGAGCTGACGATTTACTCAGCGTGACGGGTGATACGACGCCAAGGTCTTTGCATAGTTGGATCGTTCGAATGCGGATGGGTTGGGAACGGCGCGCTGACTCAGGCTTCCTCGAGCTTGATTCAACGACTCGTACCCTCGAGATTCGAACCAGATAGTGGTCTCATCGAGCACCGTCTGCACATGTGTGGGTCCGTTCGCGAGTAGTGCCGAGGTCATCATGGCGACGTCGGCACCAGCAAGCAGGGATTTCACGACGTCCTCGGAGGTATGCACCCCCGTGGTCGCGGCTAACGAACATGACAGTTGCCCTCGCAGGATGGCAATCCATCGAAGGATGAATCGCAGTTCACCTGAGTTGCTGAGAGTCAGATTTGGCGCAACGGTCAAGTCATCGAGGTCGATGTCGGGCTGATAGAAGCGATTGAACAGCACCAGGCCGTCGGCTCCGGCGTCTTCGAACTTGCGAGCAAGGTTTGCCATCGAGCTGAAGTGTGGACCGAGTTTGACCGCCAGCGGAATCTCAACGATCGATCTGACCGATGACACGAGCCGGACGTACTGATCCTCGAGTTCCGCGCCCGTGACATCGGGATCGGCGGCGACGTCATAGATGTTCAATTCGAGTGCGTGTGCGCCGGCGTCCTGCACGAGTTCGGCGAAGCTCGTCCAACCACCCGGCGTTGTGCCGTTCAGGCTTGCGATCACCGGGATGTGAAGAGCCTCGACCGCCTCTTCGACGAGAGACAGGTACTGGTCTGGGCCGCCGGTCAGGTGCTCGACCTGAGGGACGTGACCGCCGATCGCCTCCGGACCCAGGTCGAAGCCTCCCATGACATCCATGAGCATTGCCTCTTGTTCGATCTGCTCCTCGAACAGGGAGGGAAGGACCACTGCTCCCGCTCCCGAATGCTCGATCCGCACGAGGTCGTCAATCCGCCCAGTGAGGGGAGAGGCTGATGCAACAACCGGATTGCGAAGTTCGAGGCCAAGGTACGACGTGTTGAGGTCTATCGACCCATCGTGGCGCCATGGCAGTGCCGGCGGGTCCGTGTCGCGGCTCATGAGTCGTCCTCGTGGAGATCGGAGTATTTGGCGGTTCGTTCGACGTTCACCATCTGCTCGTAGAGGTGCCATCGGTTGTCGATATCTGTCTGGGCGGCATCGAAGAGGCGGTCCGCGGTGGCACGGTCGCTGCGTTCGAGTGACGCGAATCGGCCCTCGGTTCTGGCGAAGTCCCGGAAGCTGAGTGTGGGTGGCCGCGAGTCGAGTTCGAGTGCGTGTTCGCCGACCAACTCGCGTTCGGGATTGAACCGGTAGAGCGGCCAGTAGCCCGACTCAGCAGCTCGTTTCTGGTGCTGCATCATCGTGCTCATCTCGATGCCGTGGGCGATACATGGACTGTATGCAATGATCAGCGATGGACCGGTGTGGGCAGCCGCCTCGTGGAAGGCCCGGACGGTCTGTGTCATGTTCGCTCCCATTGCGATCTGAGCGACGAAGACGTCCCCATATGCCATTGCGAGCATCCCGAGATCCTTCTTCGGGCCGGTCTTTCCCCCGGTGGCGAACTTGGCGACCGCGGCTCTGGGCGTTGCCTTCGACGTCTGCCCACCAGTATTGGAGTACACCTCGGTATCGAGCACGAGAACGTTCACGTCGAGGCCTGAGGCAAGTACGTGATCGAGACCGCCGAAGCCGATGTCGTAGGCCCAGCCATCACCACCAACGATCCACACGTTCTGGCGGAGGAGGTGATCTGCAAGAGCGTGGAGCTCACGTGACTGAGGATCGGTTCGATCGGCCAGGATTGACCGAAGCGCTTCGACCTGGTCGCGACGGGCTGCGATGGGCCCTTCATCCGACGGCGCCGGACCGAGGAGTTGTTCAGCGAGCGAACCGAGACCATCGGCTTGGTCGGCGAGAAGACTGCGTGCCCGACGTTCGTGGCTGTCGAGCGCCAATCTCATACCGAGGCCAAATTCTGCATTGTCCTCGAAGAGCGAGTTGGCCCATGCGGGTCCCCGTCCATTGCTATCGGTTGTCCATGGTGTGGTGGGCAGGTTGCCGCCGTAGATCGAGGAACATCCCGTTGCGTTGGCAATGATGGTTCTGTCGCCGAACAACTGGCTCAGCAACTTGAGATAGGGGGTCTCGCCGCAGCCAGCGCATGCACCTGAGAATTCGAACAGCGGTTGCGCCAGTTGTGAGCCTTTGACCGAGGTGAGCTTGAGACCGGTCCGATTTGCCTCAGGGATCTGTTCGAAGAACGCAAAGTTGGTTCTCTCGACGAGGAGGTGATCGCCGATCGGCTCCATGTTGATCGCCTGGTGTTTGACTTCTGTTTTGCTTTTTGCCGGGCAGATATCGACGCAGACACCACAGCCCGTGCAGTCGTCGGGGGCGACCTGAATGGTCATGCGGTCGCCTTCTGGTCCTTTCCAGAGCTTTGATCGAAATGAGTCAGGTTGAGACGTGAGGTCATCATCGACCATGGCCTTCATACGGATGGCCGCGTGGGGGCACACCAGCGCACATCTTCCGCAATCGATACAGATGTCGGAATCCCAGATGGGAATCGATGCAGCAATGCTGCGCTTTTCGAACTTGGACGTGCCGGTCGGGAATGTGCCGTCGACGGGTAGGGCGCTCACGGGGAGGAGGTCACCCTTTCCGGCAAGCAGTGTGTCGAGGAGCGTGCTCGCGTTCGTCGTGACGATCCGCGGAGGTGCATCTTCGACGAGCTCTGGGACATCGATCGGCCGAAGTGCGTCGATCGCTTGATCGATCGCTGCGACATTACGCTCGACGATGACTGCCCCTTGACGTCCATACGAACTGGACAGACGCGCTTTCATCGCATCGACCGCGCGCTCGGTGTCGAGCACCTCGGTGAGTGCGAAGAAGCAAGCCTGGAGGACGGTGTTGACCCGCCCGCGGAGTCCGGCCGAAGCAGCGATTGCGTCGGCGTCGATCGCCCACACCGTCAATTCCTTCTCGATGATGTCGTGACGAACCTGCTCGGGGAGTTGGGCCCACAGCGCGTCAGATTCGAACCGTGTGTTGAGCAGGAGTGTGCCGCCGTGCCGGCAGCGCTCCGTTACGTCGCCCCGTTCCAGGATCGAGAACCGATGACACGCCACGAAGTCTGCCGTGTCGATCAGGTACGTCGAGGTGATCTGCTCGGAGTCGAATCGAAGATGGGAGACCGTGACGGCGCCAGACTTCTTCGAGTCGTAGACGAAATAGCCCTGAACATGAAGTGCCGTTTCGTCGCCGACGATTTTTGCTGTCGTCTTGTTCGCTCCGACCGTCCCGTCGCTGCCGAGTCCGAAGAACACCGCTTCGAAATCCGAGCGTGGTGATTCGAAGGAGGGATCGACGTGAACGCTCGTGTGCGTGACGTCGTCGGTGATACCGACGGTGATGTGCTTGCGTGGACTCTCGTGGTGGAGCTCGCCAAACACCGCGTCGACCATTGCCGGGGTGAACTCCTTGGATCCGAGACCATATCGACCACCGATGACCAGTGGCAGTGAGCCAGGCCATGACTCCATCAACGACGTACAGACGTCGGTGTAGAGCGGCTCGCCGACGGACCCCGGTTCTTTTGTGCGGTCGAGCACTGCGATGCGAGTGGTGGTCGGGGGGAGCGCGGCAACGAAGTGTTCGCTCGAGAACGGTCGAAAGAGGCGGACGTTCAACACGCCAACCTTACGACCGTGAGACTGCGCCATTCGTCGCCAGTCGCTCGCAGCTCCGACACCCGAGCCCATGATGACGAGTACGTCTTCCGCGTCGGCTGCACCCTCGTAATCGAACAGTTGATACGCCCGACCCGTAACGGTCGCAAATTGGTTCATGGCGTTCTGCACGGCTTCTGGCACTGCGGCATGGAAGGGGTTTGCCGCCTCCCGCGCCTGAAAGAACACGTCGGGGTTCTGCGCTGTTCCGCGAAGCACGGGCCGGTTCGAATCGAGGCCACGCATCAAGTGTTCGAGGGTCAGATCGTGCTCGATCAGTGCGTCATATGCAGCCGGGGGGAGTGCTTGGATCTTTGCCACCTCATGACTCGTGCGAAACCCGTCGAAGAAATGGATGAAAGGAACCCGCGTGCGCAGGGTGGATGCGTGGGCGACGAGCGCAAGATCCTGGGCCTCTTGCACCGACGATGATGCAAGCAGAGCCGCGCCCGTTTGGCGGACTGCCATCACATCACTGTGATCGCCGAAGATGCTCAACGCATGGGTCGCGAGTGCGCGCGCTGCAACGTGGATCACGCATGGGGACAGCTCCCCGACCATCTTGTAGATGTTCGGGATCATGAGGAGTAGACCCTGTGACGCCGTGAACGTCGTGGTCATCGCCCCGGCCTGGAGCGATCCATGGACCGCGCCAGCTGCCCCACCTTCGCTCTGCATCTCGATCACGCGAGGCACGGCTCCCAGGCGGTTCGGACGGTTTGTGGCCGCCCAGGCGTCGCACAGTTCACCCATTGGCGATGCCGGCGTGATCGGATAGATGGCAACGACATCCGACAGCTGATATGCGACCTTGGCGGCTGCTTCGTTTCCGTCGACGGTGATCGTCTCAGGCAGGTTGTCTTGTGTCATTGCACATCGAGCTTCCGACCCGAGATTTCCGTTGGGTCAATGCGGACCCATCCTTGACGCCACGGCTGGCGTTGCCACGGTCGAACAGGCAGCTGTTCGAGTTGCTCCTGCTCGGCCCAATCGGTGACGGCCCGGGCGGTCCCCTTCACGATCACGCTGAGGCCGCTGTGAGTGGTTTCGTCGATTCGGTCGACTTCGAACGAGACAGGCTTCTCGATTGTTGCCGCGCGGAGCTTTTGGCCTTCGCCCGTCCTGAAGACGATCGAGTCTTCGACCCAAGCGAAGTTGACCGGCAGCGCCAATGGGTATTCGCCATCGACGAACACAATTCGTCCGATCGAGGTGCTCGAGAGCACCTCGGAGCATTCATCTGGTGTCAGGACGAGCAGGCCCGTCCGTTGGTCGCGGCCGCCAGGGGCACTGGGTTCCGAAGTCATGATGGCCTCTCGGTTGACGACTTGATTGCCAATTCGGCGTGTGCGGCAGCGAGTCGGGCGACCGGTACACGAAACGGCGAACAACTCACGTACGTCAGTCCGAGTTGACGGGCGAGTCCGATCGACGTCGGATCGCCGCCATGTTCGCCACAGATCCCGGCTTCCATGTCGGGTTTTGCTGCTCTGGCTCCTTCGAGGCAGAGTTCGATCAACCGGCCCACGCCCTTGGCGTCGAGTGTTGCGAACGGATTCTCTGAGAACACGCCCGCTTCGAGGTAGTCGAGGAGGAATCCTGACTCGGCGTCGTCGCGACTCATGCCGTAGGTCATCTGGGTGAGGTCATTCGTTCCGAACGAAAGGAAATCGGCGTGCTCGGCAATCTCACCAGCGGTGAGTGCCGCGCGTGGCACTTCGATCATCGTTCCGACGACCGCCGCCAGCGTGATGCCCCGAGCCTCTTGTACTTGAGCGGCTGCTGTTTCGATGACCCTCCGCTGGCGAACGAACTCCTCGACATCGCTGACGAGTGGCACCATCACCTCGGGGTAGACAGGGATTCCCTCGTCGATCACATCGGCTGCCGCTTCGAATATCGCAGTGGCCTGCATGGTCGTCAGCTCGGGTATGAGGACCCCGAGTCGAACGCCCCGCGTGCCCAGCATCGGGTTCGTCTCGCGGTGAGCGTCGATCTGAGCCATCAACGCGTTGGCGTGCTCGATCGAATCGACATGCGACTCGAGTTCGGTCAGGTGGGTGGCTCGCAGAAGTTTGATCTGCAGATCAGCGATCTCCCGGAGCAACTCGTCCCGATCCGGGAGGAACTCATGAAGCGGAGGATCGAGTAGCCGAATGATCACCGGCTTGCCGTTCATCGCTCGAAACAGCTCGGTGAAATCAGCCCGCTGGAATGGCAACAGTGCCGCAATTGCTTGATCGCGCTCTGTCCTTGTGTCAGCCATGATCATCTGCTGCATGATCGGCAGTCGATCGGGGTCGAAGAACATGTGCTCGGTTCGACAGAGCCCGATCCCCAGAGCACCGAATCGTGCGGCGCGCGTGGCGTCAGGTCCCGTATCTGCATTTGCCCGAACGTCGAGCACGCTCATCTCATCGGCCCAGGAGAGCAACTCGGTGAGATAGGGGTCATCCATGTCGCCTTCGATCAAGGCGATCTTCTCGCTGTAGACGTCGCCGGTTGTGCCATCGATGGAGACGTAGTCACCCTCCTGAATTGTCAGCGTCTCGAAGGTAACGGTCCGGTCGGACAGATCGATGTCCACGCCTTCGGCGCCGACCACAGCGGGCCGCCCGAACTGACGTGCGACGAGAGCCGCGTGGCTCGTACGTCCCCCGCTTGATGTCAAGATGCCTCGAGCAGCGAGCATCCCGTGCACATCGTCTGGTTTCGTCTCGGGTCGAACGAGGATGACGTCTCGCCCTTCCGACGCCCAACGTTCTGCCAAGTCAGGGTCGAGGGCGACTACTCCCGTCGCTGCCCCTGGAGAAACATTCAGGCCCGTGGCGATGACTTCGGCTGCGCTGAGGGCAGCGGCATCGAACCGAGGATGAAGGAAGGCCTCGATCTGTTCGGGGGAGATCCGACTGACGGCCTCTGACCGGCTGATCATTCCTTCGTTCGCGAGATCGACGGCGATACGCACCGCGGCCTGAGCTGTGCGCTTGCCGTCGCGTGTTTGCAGCAACCAGAGCACACCGTTCTCAATGGTGAACTCCATGTCTTGCATGTCGCGATAGTGCGACTCGAGCATCTGAGCGATTCGAGCGAACTCTTCGCTCATCTCTGGCATCTCGTCGGCGAGCTCTCTGATCGGTCGGGTGGGCCGAGTCCCGGCGACAACGTCTTCGCCTTGGGCGTTGATCAGGAAGTCGCCTTCGAGTCCAGGAGCTCCATTAGTGGCGTTTCGAGACATCGCGACCCCCGTCGCGGATTCGTCGCCAGTGTTTCCAAAGACCATGGACACGACGTTGACGGCGGTCCCCAGATCGTTGGCAATGTGGGCGGCGGCTCGATAATCCCTCGCGCGTTTGCCGTCCCAACTCTCGAAGACGGCCTCGATCGCCATCCGTAACTGGTCGAGTGGATCTGTGGGAAACGGGATCGAGGCTCGCTGAGCCACGATCGACTTGAACGACTCGATCACCGACCTCAGTGCGTCGATGTCCAGGTCCGCATCGCTCGAGGTCGAGATCGCTGCTCGTGCGGCGGAAAGCACATCCTCGAAGTACTCGTCGTGTACTCCAAGGACAACCGAGCCGAACATCTGGATGAGGCGACGATAGGAGTCGAGGACGAAGTGTTCGTTGCCCGAGGACGCGATCATGCCCGCAACGACCGCGTCATTGAGGCCGATGTCGAGAACGGTGTCCATCATCCCCGGCATCGAGAACTTGGCTCCCGAACGACACGCGACCAGAAGCGGGCGGGACGGGTCTCCGAGTGTCTTGCCGGTTTTCTCCTCGATCGAGTGGAGCCTCTCGAGCACTTGCTCCCACAAGGTCGGCGGGAATTCCCCGCCGCGCCGTAGGTATTCGTTGCACGCTCGGGCGGTGACGGTGAAACCGGGTGGGACCGGTACGCCGATCCGTGTCATGTCGGCGAGGTTCGCTCCTTTCCCGCCCAAAAGTCCTCGCACGCGGTCCCACGACCCGTCGACTGAACGCTCCGCGGAGGAGAGTTCGTCAAAGCCATAGACCCACTGGTCGTCTGTTGTCGCAGCTTCTGCGTCGTGCTCACGCACGTTTTCCATCGTCATTGTCTTGGTCCCAGGTTCACGGGTCCAGACTGTGCTGCTCTGCGTCCTCGAAGTAGGGACTTCGGTCCCAAACGTCGATCTCGCGATCGGTTCGCTGGCTAGACGCCGCCCAAGCAGACGTACTTCGTCTCGAGATATTCTTCGAGACCGTGATGTGAGCCCTCGCGGCCGATGCCCGACTCCTTCACGCCGCCGAATGGGTGAATCTCAGTTGAGATGAGGCCGGTATTCACCCCGACCATGCCGTACTCGAGGCCTTCGCTGACGCGAAAGATTCGTCCCAGATCGCCAGCGTAGAAGTAGGACGCCAGTCCGTATGGAGTGTCGTTGGCGAGTTGGATCGCTTCTTCCTCGGTCGAGAATCGGTACAGGGGTGCGACAGGGCCGAAGATCTCTTCGCTCGCCACCCGCATGCTTGCATCGACCCCGGCGAGCACCGTCACTTCGAAGAATGTTCCTCCGAGTTCGTGACGTCCTCCTCCGGTGAGCGCCGTTGCACCTTTCGAGAGCGCATCGTCGACGAGACCTTCCACCTTTTCGATGGCGGCGCTGTTGACGAGTGGGCCGATCTCGGTCTCGTCCTCGGCCGATGGGCCGACGTTCAGCTTCGAGACAGCGTCGGCAAAAGCCGCAGCGAACTCGTCGTAGACCGAGTCTTGGACGTACAGCCGGTTGGCGCAGATACACGTCTGCCCCGAGTTCCGGTACTTGGATGCGATTGCACCCTGTACCGCTGCGTCGATATCGGCGTCGTCGAACACGATGAACGGGGCATTTCCGCCGAGCTCCATCGAGACGGCCTTGACGGTACCTGCTGCTTGGCTCATGAGTAGCTTGCCGACCGCTGTGGACCCCGTGAACGAGATCTTTCTGACGATCGGGTTGGTTGAGAGTTCGAGGCCGATGTCGACGGGGTCGAGAGATGTCACCACGTTGAACACTCCTGCAGGAACTCCCGCGCGCTCCGCGAGATCAGCGATCGCCAGTGCTGTGATCGGGCAGTCTTGTGCCGGCTTCACAACTGATGCGCATCCAGCGGCCATCGCCGGGGCCACCTTCCGAGTGATCATCGCCATGGGGAAATTCCATGGTGTCACGGCTGCGACGACACCGATTGGCTGCTGGAGCACGAGCAGTCTTTTCGACATGTCGTGGGTCGGAATGATCTCTCCGTAGGCACGTTTGCCCTCTTCAGCGAACCAATCGACGAAGTTCGACGCAAAGACGGCCTCCCCGCGTGACTCGCGGATGGGCTTGCCCATTTCGGCGGTCATGATCTGAGCGAGGTCTTCTTGATTCTCGAGCAACAGGTCGTACCAACGGCGCATGATCACGCCACGTTGTTTGGCGGTGAGCCCGGCCCATGCCGGCATGGCATCACGAGCAGCTTCGATCGCACGACGTGTTTCGGTGGTGCCCAGATCGGCAACCGAGCCGACGACGACACCATCGACAGGATTGACCACATCGAACGTTGCGCCGGAGTCGGCGTCGATCCACGCACCACCGATGTAGGCCTGCGACTTCAACAACGAAGGGTCATTCAGAATCATGATTGGGGTCCTCTTCAATTTCGTTTGGCTGTAGCGTGATCGTACTGTTCGTGACACGTGCGTCCGCCTCATGACCTTCGGCCCTGCCGGACAGGAGTGACGAGACTTACGGTTCGATCAACTGCACATTCGATTTCGGAAGGTTCGATCATCATGTCCGCGCTGTCGATTCACAACATCGGAGACCTCATGACGGGCGATTTACTCGCCCTCGGACCACATGAGTCAATGGATCGAGCGCGCTCGATGCTCACCGCATCAGGATTACATGCGATTCCGATCGTTGAAAACGACGAGGCACTAGGCATGGTCACGCTGGCCGATTGTCAAGGTCGTGATCCAGACGATGCGCTCGGAGAGATCATGGCGGGACCACCGATCCTGATCGACGTCGAAGCGAGTGTGTCGAACGCGGCCGAGATGATGCGGTCCAACTACGTACATCACTTGATCGTGACCCAAGGTAATCGCCGCACCGTTGTTGGGCTCTTGTCGAGCTACGACCTACTGGCCATGCTCGTCGAATAGAGACCGGGCTCGTCGAGTAGGGACCAGGTTTACGGGATCACTGCCACGGCGACGTTGCTATGCGTCACGACGTAGTCGGTCACGCTTCCGATGAACGCACCAACGAACCCGGTGAACCCGCGAGATCCCATTATCAGGAGTCCGGGCTCGAACTCGTCGTCAGTGAGGATCGTCCGAGCATCACCGCTCAGCACCAATGGGTGTAGCCGCTCGTCGGTCTCGCCATCGAGCGTTTCGCCCATGATGCGTTCGATCGTCTCGCCTGCGACCGCTTCGAGTTCCGCATCGCTGATTGGCGGCACGTACGGTGAATATGACCGCATCGGGTGCCATGCGTGGATCACATCGATTCGTTCTACATCGAGTTCTCGCGCCCATCTCAGCGCTGACATGGAGTGATCCGAACCGTCGACCGCGACGGCGACCGCCTCGCGGTAATCGATGGGTGCCCCATCGGGGACGATGACAACGGGAATCTTTGCCTGATGGAGCACTCGACGGCTCACGCTTCCGAGCAGCGCCTTTGTCATTCCGCCGCCACGCGTGCCCATCACGATCAAGTCAGCGGCTTCGCTCGCTTCGAGAATCGTGTGTGCAGACGATCCCTGGATTGCCTCCTTTGTGACCAACACGTTGTAGCCAGTCGTGGCGTCGGACACCGCTCGTCGAAGTGTCTCGTTCGCGACGTCGCTCGCCGAACCTCCAGGTCGCCCTGTCGCCCCGGGAGGTGGTGGCAACAACGAAAGGGTGGGTACCTCCCATGCAAGAACGGCAACGATTTCATCACCATCTTGACTGTTGTGACACGCCCATCGAAGCGCATGCACTGAACTCGGCGACGCGTCGACGCCAACGACGACCTTGCGTGTGGTCATGGGATTGCCCTCTCTCGATCGACGATGCTGCACATATCGTGCGTCGTCGTCCTTTGCTCAGGCAGGGACCTATGTCCCCACCGGGGTAATTGTACGCACTCGCTGTTGCGTCAGCGAGCAAGCACATGTTGAAGTTCGACATCGGGAGCAACCGACGAGAGGACCGCCTGCGTTGTGCTCAGCTGGCTGATCATCGATTCGGACGCTTCGACGAGCACAGCTGCCTCGATGGCATATGGGGTTTGGGCGGGCTCGTGCATGTTCAACGATGCCAACGCAGATTGGAGTGGAGACATGCTCGGGTTGAAGGCGGCGTTCTCTGCATACCTACCCACGTACGTCTTTCGAGCCAACGTACGGACAGCCACGCCCGCGAAATTGCGGGTGTAGGGCGAGTAGCTCGCATTCGCGGCGTCAAGAGCGTGTTGGACGAGTGGATCCGTTGAGTCGAGAGACAAGCCATTCGACTGCGGATCCATGAGTCCGTCGGTGATCCCGAGGTCTGCTGGGCCGAATGAGTCACGGAGGTAGTGGGAGAGCGGTTTGGTGCTGTGTGCGAAGTTCGTCAGCGTGCCCGTCTTGCTCGACAGCAGAATCTTCAAGTCCGCTGACGTGGCCAACTCGTTGAGAAATTGTCTGCAATGCCCGCAGGGAACTTCGTTCACGGCTATGGCGTCGAGTGCCCGTTCATCGTGGAGCCATGCATTGTTCGTCGCCGATTGTTCACCGTGCACAGAAAAGCTCAGCGCATGGGAGGGAAACTCCATGTTGGCGCCCAAATACAGGTTTCCAGTTGTGCTACCGAGAGCAACCGCTCCGACGGGAAAGCCCGACAGTGGTATTCGTGCATGCGATGACGCCGCCGGAAGGAGTGCGATCATCAACTGGTCGATGATGATTCCAAGGTCTGTGGTCAGCTCATCGACCAGTCCAGCCGGTATGACAGGTCCTTCGCGGAGCGCGTCGACGAGCTTCGATCGCTCCCTGTTCGGGAGTGTGTCCAACCCGAGAGCGGCGTCGTCGTTGCTCATGGGCTCAATTGTGCCCTACGACGCGGGTGGTTGGTCTAGCGGACAAGCGAGCGCGCCTCAGGACACGGTGCGACGGTATTTGCGCACGGCCAATGGAGCGAACACCGCGATGATCGCGCCAATCCAGAACAGTGAGTAGAGGATCAACTCCGAGAGCGAGCGCGATTGGGTGGCCAAGAATTCATCACCCAGGATCAGGCCGCGCAACGTGTCCGACAACACGGTGACCGGTTGATTGCTGGCGAAACCCTTCATCCAGGACGGGAGGGTCTCGGGTGGGACGAATATCGAGCTGGCAAACATCAGTGGGAAGAGGGGAAGAAACCCTGCCGAGTTCGCGGCCTCGGGCGTCTTGACGACCAGGCCAACGAGAGCCATCACCCACGACATGGAGAACCCGAAGAGGGCGCAGAGACAGATCCCGGCCAAGGTACGGAGTAGTCCGCCAGGGGCGTCGAAGCCCACCAAGAATCCAACGGCCAACAACAAGGTCATCACGACGAGCGTTCGGGTCATGTCGGCCAGTGTTCTTCCGGCGAGCACTGCCGAACGAGCAATCGGCAACGACCGGAACCGATCGATCACACCTGCGGCGAGGTCCTCGGTGAGGCCAACGGCGGTCTGGATCGATGAGAAAAGTGCGGTCTGGACGAGCATGCCGGGCAGCAGATAGTTGATGTACTTACCTCCGTAGGCGTCGCCGAGCGCGAGACCGATGGAACCGCCGAATACGTAGTTGAAGAGCAGGAGAAACATCACCGGCTGGACAGTGGCGAACAGGACAAGCTGCGGTATGCGGACATTGCGCATCGCGTTGCGCTTCACAATGATGCCGGTGTCTCTCGTGGCCTGTTTCAGACCGACCCCGCGAGTGTGGACCAGGCTCGTGGTCACGATTCACCTCCAGCAGCCGTGGACGCTGATTCGCCATTTCCGGTGATCTTGAGAAACACGTCGTCGAGGGTCGGCTTCCGGATCTCGAGCTGTGTGGGGATCAGACTGGCTGCGTCGAGCGTCCGAGAGACGGCCATCAGCTCCAGGGGTCCGTTGGGGGCAGGGACCGAGATGAGTTTTCGGCCAGCGTCGAACGAGATGCCAGCCCCAAGCGCGGAGGTGAGCGCCCCAAGTGTGTTCTCGAGGTCGGCGTCGCGGACGGAGAGCTCGACGATCGAACCACCCATCTCGTCCTTCAGTTCGTCGGCTGTTCCCTCAGCGATCAGGATCCCGTCGTCGATGACCCCGACGCGATCAGCTAGCTGGTCGGCCTCTTCGAGATATTGCGTGGTCATCAGAATCGTGGTTCCGTCGTCGACCAGGTCGGCCATGAGGCCCCAGATGTCGATTCTGCTGCCAGGGTCGATCCCGGTTGTGGGCTCGTCGAGGAACAGAACCTCGGGACGGCCGACCATCGACGCGGCGAGGTCGAGTCGGCGTCGCATGCCGCCTGAGTACGTTTTCACCTGTCTGTTTGCGGCGTCGGTCAACGTCATCCGCTCGAGCACTTCGTCGGCGCGCTTGCGAGCGTCTCGCTTCGAAAGCCCGTACAGGCGCCCGATCATGTGAAGGTTCTCTTCGCCGGTCAAGAATTCGTCGACTGCAGCGGACTGACCTGCGAGACCGAGTCTGCGACGTGCTTCCGTTGGGTTTGCGAGGACGTCGACTCCGGCCACGTGCGCTGTCCCAGCGTCGGGTCGCAGAAGTGTGGTGAGCACTCGGATGAGGGTGGTCTTACCTGCCCCGTTCGGTCCGAGCAGGCCGTAGATCATTCCGGGCTCGAACTCGATCGATACGCCGTTCAGTGCTTTGACATCGCCGAAGTGTCTGATCACTCCCTCGGCACGGACCGCTGCGGTGCTCATTGGGGCCTTTCAGACTTGTCGAACGGATTACCGTATCGAAGGTCCCCTGTCGATACTCGATGTCTTGGCATCCTCGATGGGTTGAAACAACCGTTGCTGCGTTTCGTCAGCGTTTTGTGCGCGGCGGCGCAAATCGGGCCCAGCCGACGCCGACAGCGACGCCGAGCACGATGACCGCGATCGGAACGCCCAGACCGATGGTGACCACCTTGAAGATGATCAGGTAGATGGCAAGTCCGAGGCCGAGCAGAAGGCCCCAGAGCGCGCCGCGAATCGTGTGGCGTTCGATCGATTGGGTGGTTGTGCTTTCGGTCATGATCAGACCTTCCATGTCACGGCTGGTCGGGCATTGAACAAGAGGCCAAAGATCCCGGCCAGAATTGCGGCGCCACCGAGGATGCCCGCCGGTGTCGTGGGAGGGAAGGGTCCTTCGAACTCGATGTACCCATGGCCGAAGCATGGTTCGAGATCCGACATGATCGAACCTTCGATCTTCGTCTTGAACGACAGCCCGAAGGGGAGTTCGTCGCCGAGGTTGACGCTGCCGGCATTACGGTTGTTTCCGTTCGGGTTGTCGTCGCCGCCCGAATCGAGACTGATGCCGCCGGTTGTGATCTCCCACGTGTGGTTTCGTGGACCATCTCCTGTGCGAGGATAAAAGCCGAAGTAGTTGACCGTCCCCTCGCTATCGACCTTGAAGGGGTTGCTTGCGGTGGCAGCCTGGCCACCGTCGAGGAGGTCGAGCGGGGGGCCGTCGTCGCCAACGTCGATCACGGCGTCGATCAGGACTCCGTCAGCGTCATAGCTGAAGGCTTGACCGCCACACGGCCCGGTGAGTTTCGAGTCATCCCCGAAATCCGAGATGTCGGTCGTTGCTCCGAAGTCCTCGACCAGACGTCCGAATCGTTCGTCCTCTTCGGTCAGGTCGAGGTCACCTGGCTCGCCGGGCGGAATCGTTTGCGGAATGTCGTCGCTCGGGCTGTCCTGGGCGCCGGCCGTCGAGGAGACGGAAAGGCCGACGGCAAGCGTGATGGCGGCACTCAACGTAAGCGCACGAATGATTCGAACCATGGTGTTCTCCCACCTGGAGCTCTCTACTCGGGCTTCCATCGGCTGCGGAGCGGCGAAGATGAGAACTCACGAGGAGCCTCGATTGCGCGAATGCAGGTGCCACAATTGCGAGATGACTCAACGAATACGCTCAGTAGCAACCGGCGGAACCGGGCTATTGGCGGTGTTCGTCGATCTCGACCCCGATGACAGGCCTGGCTTTCGGCCGTTCCTTGCCGAGGACATGTTTCCTCCGAGGCTCGACATCGGCTTTGGCCCAGCGGCAAGCTTCGATCGTGTCGATGGGAGCGGGCAGCAGTTCCTGACGTTGTATGTGGCCCCGAGTCTGGGCGACCTGTACGGCGCTCCCTACCAAGGCTTGCGTGGCCAGCGCGGTGCGCGCGACGCCCTGTATCACCAACAGTTTCGTGATCAGGATCGGTATGTCGCGGCGTGGACAGGTCCAGAAGTCTCGTCGCCACACCCGCATCAATTCGCATCGCACTTGTTCGTCAATCGATTCGACGTTCCGACCGACGAGGTTCAATCGTTCAACATCTGGTTCACCTGCGACTATCTGCCAGGTATGGCCGAGATCCCTGGCGTCGTTTCGGTTCGCCGATACCTGGCAGTGGAAGGCCTGCCCGTGCACATCGTGCTGCACGAACTCACGAGTCCGTTGGCTTGCGAGGACGGCGCCTGGCTCGATCGGCGGGCGAAGCTGCGCGACTCGATGTCTGGCCTCTACGCGCGGGCACTTCCATCGGTCGTCGACTGACGATCGGGCTCGGTGTCGAGCTGGTCGAGAAACCGTTTCGCCCAGTCGTAGACCGTGTTATTCGATACTTGACGTCGCATGATGTCCATACGTCTTGACTGTTCGTCTGGGTGCATCGATATTGCTTGCAACAGGAGTCGCTTCAGTCCTGCGATATCGAACGGGTTGCAGAGCAGGGCATCGTGTAGTTCCACCGCGGTGCCGGCGAATTCGGACAGGACAAGCACTCCAGTGCCGTCAGTTCTGGAGGCAACGTATTCCTTTGCGACAAGATTCATGCCGTCCTCAAAAGGCGTCACGACCATCACGTCGGCGGCCATGTAGAGCGGAATCAACTCCTCGAAGGGCAGATTCTGATGGAGGTAGTGAACGACGGGCCGGCCGAGGCGGGCGTAGTCACCGTTGATCTCACCGACCAGTTGTTCGATCTCGGCCCGTGTGTTCTCGTAGCCTCGGACGTCGTCACGACTTGGAGTGGCCACCTGGACGAACGCTACTGATTCGGGCTCGAGTGTTCCTTCACGCAACAACTCGAGGAACGCTTTCAGTCGCGCATTGATGCCCTTCGTGTAGTCGAGTCGGTCTACTCCGAGGAGGAGATGTGCGGGGTCGCCAAGGCTTGCTCGGAAATTGGCGGCCGCTGCGGTTGTCTCGGGCGTGTTTGCGATCTGGTTGATTCGGTCGACATCGATCGAGATCGGAAAGGATCCGACCTTCATGCGTCGACCATCGAGTTCGATGGTTGCGGTGTTGTCTTCGAACAGTGTTTCGGGCGCACGGTCGGAACGATGCGCCAGCGCCAAGAAGTTTCGAGCATCGGTGGGTGTCTGGAACCCGATCAGATCGGCGGCGAGAAGACCTTCGAGGATCTCTTCGCGCCATGGCAGGCGCATCAGCAGCTGCGACGGGGGGAATGGTGTGTGGAGAAAGAGCCCGATGCGGAGATCAGGCCTTTGTTTGCGCACGATCGCCGGAACGAGCTGGAGGTGGTAGTCGTGGATCCAGACGGTGCCGTTTGGTGATGCGGCAGCGATGATCTCCTCGGCGAAGCGTCGGTTGACGCTGACGTACGCCGACCACCAGGATCGTTTGAATCGCGTCGAAAGGAGACCGTTGTGGTAGAGCGGCCAGAGCGTTCCGTTCGCGAAGCCTTCGTAGTAGTCGGTGAACTCCTTGTTCGTCAGTGCGATGGGCCGCAACGCCATGTCGCCTTGACGTGAGGGTGGCGCGCCCTCCGTTTCGCCATCCATGGAGCCGTCCCACCCGATCCAAACCGCGTCATGGTCAGCCATGACGGCAGACAACGCGCTGACCAGCCCACCCGGGCTCAGATGCCACTGACCTTCAGCATCGGCTCGAACGGGGAGCCGGTTGGCAGCAACAACGAATTCGTGGGTGATCACTGGAGGACCATCTTGTCTTGTTGGGTTCGCTTCGGTTGGAGTTTCGTACAAAGACACTTGGTACCGGTCCGGGTGACGGGGTGGACGTCGGACTCCATAGTAGTCCCGCACCCGAAAGGCACAATCATGTCATTCGCAACTCGAGCCAGATCCGTAGTCTCCGAACGAGTTCTCGCCAGGACGCCGATAACAACTGAATCGCATCAACAGAAACGCTGAGCCCGGCCAACACCCACGACCGAGGTTCGGGTACCCACAGGTGACCTTCGGCCCTGCCGCCTGACTTGGCCATGTCCGAGGATTGAGGCATGAAAGAACTCCTGCCACATCGTTGGAAGCTCACGATCGAGTCGCATGAGGATGACGATCACTGCGAGATGGTCGTGCATCTCGATGCGGTTGATCGATCCCTCTCGGGTGTGGGCCGTTCCCGACGGAACCCCGCTGATCCGTCCACTCCCCAGATCGGCGAGGAGTTGGCCGCGGCCCGAGCTTTTCACGATCTCGCCAATCATCTGACCGACGATGCTCGTGCGATGATCGAGACCTATACCGGGCACGCGGACTGAAGCCACACCGATCAACGGCTCCCATCACACCACGCTTCCGAACGTGGTGACGCGGCACTAAGGTACGTCGATCGGTTCTCAACGAAGCGTCTTTCTGTGATCTTCGACTACGTCCTCGTCTTCCTGCTCACACTGTTGGCGGGTGCACTTTCGATCCCAGCAGGTCTTGAATTTGGGCTCGACCCCATTGGTGTCTTCGTAGCGGCGACCGTCGGAAGCCTCGGGTTCATGTCGCTTGTCCTCCTCGTCGGCAAACGCGTCCAACACTTCTTGTTCACCAAGGTCTTCAAGGGTCTGGGTGGCGGCGTGGAACAGTCGCGGGCGAATGAAATCGTCAGCCGGTGGGGTGTCGTCGGTCTGGCGACGATTGGAGGCCTTGTCCTCGGGCCGACGTTGACGTTGGGTGCAGCACTGCTCCTTGGCGTCGACCTTCGGCGATTCGCGATTTGGTACGCCCTCGCAACTGTGGTGGGCTTCGCGCTAATCACCGTGTTCTGGTCCGTGGTGCTGTGACAAACCGCCCGAATGAGAGACTCGCTGGATTCGGGCGATACTTACACGATGGAGACGATTGTTGTTGGGGTGGATGGGTCGAAGCCGTCTGAGAGAGCGCTGCTCTGGGCAATCGAACACGCCTCGGACGGCGACGTGATTCGAGCGGTCTATGTCTGGCAGGTCTATCGTGGTGCCTTGCCAGATGTCGTTCCTCTCGCGGAGTTGGAAGGGATCCGTCCTCAGGCTGACCATTTCGTCAGGGACGCAGTCGATCGAGTGGTGGCAGAGTTCGATGGTCCTCTGCCGGCGATTGAACGCGTGTCGTACCACGGGCAGCCCGGACGGTGGCTGGTCGATCTGTCAGATGAGGTCGATCTCGTGGTGATCGGCGGTCGAGGACTGGGCGGTCTCAAAGGTTTGGTATTGGGGTCTGTCAGTAACTACGTGGTTTCCCATAGCCGATGTCCTGTTGTGGTCATCCCGCCCGAACCCGAGGACGACTCGGCAGCGATCGTCCGACTCAGCGGAGCATCGAGCTGATGTCACGCAATCGTGGTCCATCGATCGAAGATGTCGCTCGCGAGTCTGGTGTGTCGGTCGCTACGGTATCTCGAGCGCTGCGTGGATTGCCGCACGTGGCCGAACACACGCGAACTCGGAT
>CAJQNJ010000013.1 GCA_905479685.1 uncultured Acidimicrobiales bacterium | reverse complement strand
GCCGTTGTGCTCGAAGAAGGCCTCCGTCTTGCTGAGCTCCGAGAGCTTGTCGCCGACGTCGCAGCAGCGGCTGCCGCAGCGAACGTAACCGTTGTCGCCGGAGACACGAAGGTCGTCGAGCGCGGCGCCGCCGACGGCTGTTACTTCACCACAAGCGGCATCGGCCTGCGCGACAACACGGTCTCACTGGGCGCCGAACAGGTTCAGCCGGGCGATGCCGTCATCATTTCGGGGACCTTCGGCGACCACGGCATGTCAATCATGTTGGCCCGCGGCGACCTTGACATCCACGCCGATCTCAGCTCAGATACCGCCTCGATTCACCAGGCCACCGCTGCCCTCCTCGCAGCTGTGCCCGAGACTCGCTGGATGCGAGACCCAACCCGCGGTGGTGTCGCATCGGCATGCAACGAGCTCGCCGTCGCAGCCAACGTTGGTGTTTCTCTGTTTGAGGAAGCCTTCCCCGTTCTCCCTCCGGTTTCGGGAGCATGCGAACTGCTCGGCCTCGACCCGCTCTACGTCGCCAACGAGGGCAAGTTCATCGCTATCGTGCCGGCGGAAAAAGTCGACGCAGCGCTCGAAGCGTTGCAGTCGGTTGAGGTATCGGCACAAGCAACGGCCATCGGTGAGATCAACGATGAACACGCAGGCATGGTCGTAGCCCACACCCCATTCGGCGGCTCGAGAATCGTCGACATGTTGGTCGGCGCCCCGCTTCCGCGAATCTGCTGAACGAGGCTGGTGGCCGAGAGCGCACCCGACCGACTAGGCGATCGGAACAGCTTCGAGGTTCAACGAGTCGACCAACGACTCGACTGCGTCCCACACGTCGGGCGATAGTGCTCGGTCGAGAGGTTCACCACGGCGGTCGGCGGCTACCAGGTTTGGGCTGGACGGAATGACGACGTCGAGCGGGACCTCGTGTTCGGCGCACAATTCCTCGATTGCCTGGCGTGCTTCGTCGGTGTCAACCTTGTTGCCGACGCCAATCCATCGAGTGATGCCGAGTTCTTTGGCCAGGCCCATCGTTCGTTGGGCGGTGATAACCGCCTTTCGGCTGGGCTCCATCATCAAGATCAGTACGTCGGCATTGGCCAGCGTTCCACCGGCACGACTGAGGTGTTCGATGCCTGCTTCCATATCGATGATCGTGTCATCTGTTTCGGAATGCAGTGCCTGACCGAGCAGGCTTTTCACGCTGGCGTGGCCGCCACACGTACATCCAGCGCCGGCCTCGTCGACTCGAAGAGCCGACATCAACGCCACACCTTCTGGCGTGCTCACCGAGAAGTCCTCCATGAGCTCGGCGACCGTCATGTCGCCGCGCTGGCCCACGACCATCGACCGCGGAATCGGCGCAAGCGCTTCGGCCGCCTCCGGGCTCAGGCCAAGCGAGAGCCCGAGATTGGGATTCGAATCGGTGTCGACAGCCAAGACTCGACGCCCTCGGCTGACAAGCACACGAGCCAGAAGCGATGAGGTGGTTGTCTTACCGACTCCACCTTTGCCCACTATCCCGATCTTCATTCGTGCCCTCGTTTCCTCGATCCAACGTACTTGTTGGAATCCGTGAAGTCCCAGTCATGTCAGACCAAGTCGTTGCTTGCGGAGTTCAGTGTTCGAGAAGAGGATGTCGGCGATGTAGTCGAGGTTGGCGCGTTCACCGGTTCCAGCGAGCGGCGCCGCGGTGCCGGGAATTGGCTTGGCGTTGGTTTGTGGCAACGGTTTGGTGGTGGGGAGCCTCAGCACTGGGACGTTGTAGCGGTTGCCGTTGGGATCGGAGAGCACCGGGCCCTCGAAAAAGGCGGTGATCGTCCAGCCACCTTCGTGAACGCTGTGGTGGTGAAAGTGGCAAAGCAAAATGAGATTTTCGAGCTCGGTAGGGCCGCCTTTCGAGCAGCCGTCGGATACCTCGGGGAGCGTCGACGGTGCCCGTGATAAGTGCCGTGGTGATGTCGGCCTTGATGGCTTTCATGCCCCGGAATCGATCAATGACGTCGGTCTTTGTTCGCCGTCGTCGAGCGAGGGAAGTTTGCCGAGTGTGCGTTCGAGTTTTGATGCGGTGGTTCGGCGGGCGATTCGGATCTAAGCGGTGTCTGGCGCGACTGAGTCTTGGTTTCAGGTTGGCGCGGACATCGACGGTGAAGCTGCAGGCGATGATTTTGGATCGCTTCGACGGCCTCGCTCAGCTGCGCTGGTAATCGACCGTTTCGCCAGTCGGAGCGTCGAGCACTCACCCAGGACCCGAGCTTGAAGTCTTCCTCGTCAACTATCTCGACGCGACTGCGGTGGCCTAGCGGCGGCTCTCAAAGGCGGCTCCGCGGATCCACCCCTCGTACATGTCGTCGTCGAAGTCCGAGAAAAACCTTCCGAGTCGGTCGGTGAGGAACTCCACGGACGGGACAGAGAAGAGAATCGGCTGGTAGGCCGAGATGTCGTAGTCGAGGGTGCCCATCTCGATGATGTTGAAGGGGCGGATCTCGGCATTCCGGAAGACCTCCAGTTCGCCGAACGACGATGCCAGACCAGCGCCATAAGCCTTCAGTTCGTCGCCCTCCCAGACCGTACCGAACTCGAGTGTGAACCAGAACACACGGCTGAAGAACTCGTGGGCCTGATCGGAGAGGCAGCGGCGAGACGTCTCTCCAGCGAGCCGGTGCAGCTCGGCGAACGTCGGGTTGGCGATGAGGTTGAGATGGCCAACGACCTCGTGAATGACGTCGGGCTCGGGGGTGTAGAACGGCACTGATGTGTGGCGCACGTATTGCGTCGACATGAAGGTCCGATCGGCCAGTGAGCCGTAGAACGTTCGGGCAGGCACGAGTCCGGGCACGGGCGCCAGCGAGAACCCCGAGGCGGCACGCAACCGCTCGTTCAGATCCCGCAACTGAGGGATGTGGTCTTGGGGAAGAGCGAGCGACATCGCCCCGTCCAGGAAAGCCCCGCTGCATCGCTCTTGGTGCCGTCGCCGAAGTTGTTGGGCTACACGTGCCCACACGTCGTGTTCGGCCGCCGTGTACTCGGCGATCGGGATGGCGGCTCCTGGCATCCAGCTGCCCGCCAGGGCGGCTATCTGGGCACGCCGGTGCCGATAGTCCTGGTCATCCACCCCGGGATGATCGACGGGAAGATCCATCACGCTCATGTCCATCATGGTGCCAGAGTGGGTACAGATTGTTCTATATTGTCAAGAAGATCCGGAAATAACAGCACAGACGTACTCCTGATTCCACGATTCATCCATGAATGGGGCCAACATCAAGCCATGACAGGACATCTCGATCACATCGACAGGGACATCGTTTCGGCGCTCGTTGCGGATGGCCGCTTGTCGATGAGCCAGCTGGCGGCCCAGGTTGGCGTGGGGCGGTCCACCGCCTACCAACGTGTCGAGCGGCTCCGGGCGGATGGCGTGATCCTGGGCTTCACCGCCGTCGTCGATCCTGCCGCGCTTGGCCGCCCGGTGGCCGCCCTGATCCTCTGCAACCTGGAACAGTCGTCGTGGCGCCAGGCGCTCGCCGAACTCCGGAGCGTCCACGGTGTCGAACACGTGATCTTCACGAGCGGGACTTTCGACGCGGCGCTCCTGGTTCGGGTCGCAGATACCGCGGCACTGCGCGATGTCGTGCTCGAACAACTCCAGGGCTCGCCCCGGGTTCGCTCGACGCAGACCGTCTTCGTGCTCGACGAGTGGCGTATGGGGCAGACTCCTTGACCGCTACGCCGGACATGGCGCGGGTGCTCCCCGACCGAGTTGTCACAGCTACTGGGGAAGACCCAAGGCTGACCCCCAGCGGCTGCGTCAGAGCCGACCGTCGATGATCTCTACAAGCTCTATCGTCACGGCCGTGTCCACAGCCCCGATACCAAAATAGAGAACGCTGGTCACAATGTTCCCGTCGGCGTCCACGGTCCCAGAGCAGCGTTCGGCGTAGTCAGCGATCGAATCAATGAACTCGTCCGGGCTGAAGTCTGTGGCGGCGACCGCGTTAGAGCACTCGTCTGAATAATCCTCTTCCCCGTCTCCCTCATCGTCGTCAATTGAAATGGTCCAGCCGGGTGGCATGTCATCGAGTGTTAACTCCAAGACCTCGCTGAACGTTCATAACCACTCGCCGTGCTACACGACCTCGCTGTCGGTCTTTCATTGCTCGCCTCAATTCCAGAAACGTCAGGAAAGCCACGTCTCCACGGATTGTGCGATCGAAGTTGCCTCTCGTGTAGGGCTGTTCGTCCTAGGCCGGTTTTGCGCCCCTGCGACCACACCAACATGGACCGAGACCACAGGCGGAGATAAGGACCGTACGAACTTCCCAGTGGGGAGCCAAACGCTTCGGCTTGACTTGGCTAGGGAACGCGCGTGGGCTTTCCCCATAGCCCTTCCCATAATGCAACCGATTCGGCGCGTCGATCAGCACTGATGGCCCACGTGTTGCGGTTGATGGTGCGGGGAGCGAGTTCCTTGGAGGCCATTACGGTTTCGACGTAGTAGGTGAGCAAGTCATCGACGGTCATAGCGGCGTTGCCCGCCCGTAGTCCGTCTTCGTGCGCGCCCTTCGATCCTGCCGATCGACTGGAAACCCGCGCCGAGGTCCGCCACCGAAGCCGCATAGAATGAGGGATCAACACCTGGGCGACGGACGAAGGACTGGGGTCGACCAGGTGTGCATCACATTGGCCATGGGCAGAGGCGCGAAGTAGTGTCGAATCGGCGCCTTGGGGCCATGGAGGTACGGACAATGGCAGAAGTCTCACGAGCCGAGACACTTCGGATACTCGACAGCGTTCCGTTGTTCAGCGGTCTGACAAAGCGCCAGCTGACTACCGTGGCCAAGGTGGTGGACCACGCGAGCTTCCAGGCCGGCGATGTGCTCGTCAAAGAACTCGAAGTCGGCCAACGCCTGATCATCATCCGAGAGGGCACGGCCGAAGTCAATCGGCGAGGGGTCGTCACCCAACAGGGCAAGGGCGCTGAACAAGGAACCGGCCGTCGCCTCGCCACCGTCGGTCCCGGTGACGTCGTGGGAGAGCTCTCACTCATCGATGGGAAGCGGACTTCGGCTTCCGTTGTGGCCGATACCCCAATGGAGACCCTCGTCATCTATCGGACGAGGTTCACCAAATTGTTGGATTCGACCCCTGCGATGTGCCAGCGCCTCCTCGTCGGTCTGGCCGCACGGCTCCGAGCGATCGATCAGCGCACCGACTTCATCGGGTAGGGGCCGTCCAGTGGGCGAACTGCACCTGCCCTAACCAGCAAGTTCGACCGCCAGTTTCAGATTGGACGGATCGGGTTTCAACCCCTCGGAATGGATCCGTCGTTTGGTGAGTTTCTGAAAACTCTCTCCTGAACTTGGAGGGGTCCCACACGGTGCCGATCTGAGTGCCGATCTGAGTGCCGAAAATGAGATCGTTGTCGTCCCATACGTCTGCTTTTCGGATTCGCTCCTCGGTTTGGCGCATCCGATGGCTGGGAGCGAGTGTCGACGTTGGTTCAACGGGGGCCGATTCCTTCTCGCCGGTCCGACATCCAGCCAGCAGCCCCGCCAGGACGGACACGACTGCAACGGATCGCTTGACCAGCGAACTCGGACGCGAACCAGGAGCGACTCCCGGAGCGGCCATCAGCTATCTCGGAAATGGCGTCAAGCGTCGCCGGGCAGCAAGTGCCAGCGCCCCCAGAGCGATGAAGACCACCGCGACGGTGAGCAATGGTTGTGTGGACGTTCCCGTCGTAGCCAAATCGGAACCGACCTGGATCGATCTCGGCCCGGACCCAGGTGTCGCCCTGATCGACCGACACCCACATGCCCTCGGCGCCATCTCCTGCCAACACGAGCGTCTCCCCGTTTGAGGA
>CAJQNJ010000012.1 GCA_905479685.1 uncultured Acidimicrobiales bacterium | reverse complement strand
GAGAACTTGAAGCCCTTGCGCCAGTCGAACTTGTCGACCGCGTGCTCGAGACCGAGGTTTCCCTCCTGGATGAGGTCGAGGAGCTCCATGCCGGGAGGCAGCGGGTACCGACGTGCGACGCTCACTACGAGGCGGAGGTTTGCCCGAATGAAACGATCCTTTGCCACAGCAGCTTCGCGAATTGCACGATCGAGATCGCGTCCGGTTTCGCCGTCTTCCTTCTTTGCGCGGGCCTCTGCACCGCGCTCAATGATCTTTGACAGATCGCGTTCTTCTTGGGCGTTGAGGAGCGGAACAAGTCCGATCTCGTTGAGGTACTGGCCTACTGAATCACTCATGTTGTTTCACTTAAACGAAAACCGCCCCTTGGCGATTCCCTATATCAGGGGAAATCTTGTTTCCAATGTTTGAACTGAGGGGATATTCAAGTACACAAACGTCGTGATCACCTAGTGGTATTCCTATGAATTCCGTCACGTAGGGATCTCGTCGGCCAATTCCGCTGTTATACGGCCCGTTCTACCGTTGACTTCGTAGGCTTTTTTGCCCATGTCATGACCGACGTCGCACGTGCGGTTTTCTTTTGGGCACCGTCAGATAATTCAACGATTTTTGGCTGCTGTTGCTGCCAGGAGCAGCGATGAGCGCTCAGAACCTGTCGGCGCCCTATCGTGTCGAGGTGCACGAACGACGTCGCGTTGGGCTTTTCGGAGGAACTTTTGACCCTCCTCACGTGGCGCACGTCGTGTTGGCTGCAGCTGCGATCGATCAGCTCGAGCTCGATGCGTTGATCGTCACGGTTGCTGGTGTGCCCTGGCAGAAGGTCGGCTCGCGTCAGATCACACCAGCGACGACGAGACTTGAAATGGCCGAGGCGGCGTTCTCGGATGTGGATGATGTGGCCGTGTCCGACATCGAGCTCAGACGTACTGGCAATAGCTATACCGTCGACACGTTGCACGAGTTCGCTGACGAGGACACGGAGCTGTTCCTTCTGCTCGGAAGCGATACCGCAGCTGGCCTCGACACATGGGAGCGTCATCGAGAGGTGGCCGAGCTCGCGAAGATCGCAGTGTTTCCGCGACGGGGGTATGAGGATGCGACCCCGCCCGCCGACTTCGTGTGGCTGGCGTTGGATCTTCCGGGACTCGAGATCTCGAGCACCGACCTTCGCCGCCGTGCGCGTGCCGGCCGTCCGATCGTGGGGCTCGTGCCGCCCCGGGTTCGCGAGATCATCGAACGTGAGGGTCTCTATCGATCTGACGCGGCTCGATGAAGACAACGCGCAGCAGCCGAGGTTTGTCGATCGGGTTCCTCACCTTCCTCCTCGTGCTCGGAGGCGTGGGGTATCGAGTTGGCCGGGCTGCCCAAGACGCGATTCTCGAGTCTCGGTCGGGATCGATCTCCCAGTTCAGCCTCGATCCGACGGCGCCTGGGTTTCGGGCATTCACCGAGCCGACCCCGACTGCACTCGTGGTTCACACGGCGGTGGCCCCGACCGGCGGCGCAGAGTTGGTTGGCGTGACGCTGTTGGCGTCGGCCGACGGTGACGCCGGTGGAACCGTGGTGACGATCCCTCGCACGTTTGTCGATCCGGAAGGGTCTGGTCGTCCGCTATCGGAGATCTTCGCGTCCGAGGGACTGGATCCCCTTACGACCGAGTTGCGGAGAACGTTCGCCATCGGCTTTACGGATGTGGTCGTGCTGGATGCGTCTTCGTGGACCACGTTGATGCAGGCCGATCTTCCCCTCGATCTTTCGCTTCGCGACGACCTCGTGGTCGAACGTCCGGGTGAAGGAGAGGATCGCGTGCTCCTCGCTGCAGGAACGCGAGCGTTCGATTTGCTCGAGGTGGCCCGAATTGCAGCGCATCGAAACCCTGGCGAACCGGCATTGGCAGTCGCCCTTCGTCATCAGCAGGTGTGGCAGTCGTGGATCTCGAGAACTGCGGCGTCGGTCGATCGACCTGATCTGTTCCTGGTGGAGTTGGGCTTCGTCGACCTGATTGGCTCGTTGGCGTCTGGCGAGGTGTCGTACCGAGTCGTTCCGTCCACAACGGTCGTCGCGACCGATCCGGCCGACACCACGTACGTTGCGAAGTCCTCGGAAATCGCCGATCTGATCGCGAAGATTGTGCCGTTCCCGGAGCCGGCGGAGGCGGGTGCTCGCCCCGAGGTCCTGCTCCTTGATGCAACGTTTGGCGTTGTCGATACGGGTCCCGCCATCGAAGCGATCGTGCGAGCCGGGGGACGGGTGACGATTCTCGGCAACACCGAAGCCGGGTCTGTTGCGCCATCGGACGTACAGGTGCACGATGAGGCAGCGAGCGTCGTCGCGAATCAGATCGCCGAGGCATTCGGGCTCGGCTCGGCCCGATCGGTCCCGCTAGTTGACGCAACTGCACCGATCACGGTCGTCATAGGAGCAGACTTCGCCGTTGCCGAATAGCCTCACACGGGTATGTCGCAAACCGTAGATGCATCCGATCCGGCCCCGGAGGCTGACGAGATCGCCCATTGGGCGATCCTTGCTGCGCGTGCGGCGGACGACAAACTTGCGGTCAACACGCTGCTCATCGATGTCGCCGACGTCCTCGCGATCACCGATATCTTCCTGATCACGGCCGGGAGTAATCCTCGCCAGGTGCGAGCGATTGCCAACAACATCGAAGAAGAAGTGGTGCGCGCTGGTGGCCCGAAACCCCTGCGGCGCGAGGGCCATGACACATTCGAGTGGGTACTGGTCGATTTTGGTGGGTTCATCTGTCACGTGTTCGTCGAAGAACACCGTGCCTACTACGAGCTCGAGCGGCTCTGGGGTGATCGACCACGTATCGCCTGGGCGCTCGATGAATCTGCCGACGATCATCCAGCGTCGGACGAAGAGGAATAAGACCTCGTCGTGGCGAAGTACTTCTCGCCCGAACTGTTCACGTTCCTCGGGGATCTCGCAGCCAACAACGACCGGGCGTGGTTCGCCGAGAACAAACAGCGGTACGAAGACCACGTCCGTCAGCCAGCGCTCGACTTCATCACCGACATGGCCGAACGTCTCGACGAGGTCTCGCCACACTTCGTGGCCGATGCGCGCACGGTGGGCGGATCGCTGTTTCGGATCCACCGAGACACGCGGTTTGCAAAAGACAAGACGCCCTACAAGACGAATACAGGGATTCAATTTCGACACGAGAACGCCAAAGACGCACACGCCCCGGGCTTCTACCTCCACCTCGAACCGAGAAATTGTTTCTTCGGGGCCGGCATCTGGCACCCCGAAACCAAGGTTGCCTATCGCATTCGGGAACACATCAGGGACGAACCCGATGCATGGTTGGAGGCGACCCGCTCAAAGGCGTTTGCGCCGACGTACACGTTGGAGGGCGATTCGCTGAAACGCCCGCCACGGGGGTTCGACGCAGACCACCCGCTCCTGCGTGATCTCAAGCGCAAGGATTTCATCGCCACGGCGAAGGTGAGCCATGCCGAGATCACCGGTGTGCAACTGATGGATTCCTTCATAGGACGGTGCCAGGCAACTTCTCCGCTGGTGAAGGAGCTCTGCGCAGCCCTCGACATCGCGTTCTGAGAGCGGTCCTACTCTCCGTCGGCCGCCACCTCCTAGGTTGCGATGTCCCTCGTCGGGTGGGTCTCGTACATGCGAACGATGACGATCAATCCCGACACTGCCGTGAGCGCCGCGACGGTGTAGATCGCAGCTTCGATGGAGATCAGGTCGGCGAGTACGCCAGCGAGAAGAGCACCCACGGCAAAGCCGGCGTCTCGCCAGAGCCGGTAGATACCGACAGCGCGGGCCCGCCAGTTCGGGTGTGCGACATCTCCGATCGTGGCAAGCAGCGTCGGATAGACCATCGCGGTGCCGGCACCGAGCGCAGCTGCGCCGAATGCCCAGGGCCAAAATCCAGTCACGGCCGCCATCCACGCGATCGCTGCGGCTTGGGTGAACATGCCGCCCGCAATCAGAGGCTTCCTGCCGACGCGGTCGGAGAGCCCGCCGGTGTACAGCTGACCCAGGCCCCAGACGGCGGGGTAGATCGCGGCGAGGATGCCGATACGGCTGACGGACATTCCGTCGTTTGCGAAGAAGATCGGGAAGAGCCCCCACGCAAGGCCGTCGTTGAGGTTGTTGACCAGACCAGCCTGGGAAGCAGCGGACAGAGCTTTCTCCCTGAAGCTGGTCAGGGTGAAGATCTCGCTGTTGGTGAGTCTGTCGTTGCGCGGCTGTTTGCTGACGTGCTCTGAGGCTTCGTGTTGGGCGTGGCCGTGCGTTTCTTTGACGAACAGCGCAGACAGTCCGAGACCCAGGCCCGCGTAGGCGAGTCCGAGAAGAAAGGGTTCGGGTCGGAGCCCCCATCGCTCAGCGATAGCGCCGGTCAGGAGCGCGGTCACTGCGACTGCGCCGTATCCGGCAGCTTCGTTGATCCCCATCGCAAACCCGCGGCGTTCTGGCCCTGCGAGATCGATCTTCATGATGACCGTGGTGGACCAGGTGAGCCCTTGGTTGATACCGAGGAGAACGTTGGCAACGATCACCCATCCCCATGTCGGCGCCCAGATCAGGAGCAGTGGCACCGGGATGCCCACGAGCCAACCTGCTACCAGAACGGGTTTTCGGCCATATCGATCCGAGAGAGTGCCAGCGAAAAAGTTCGTCGCTGCCTTCACGACGCCGAATGCGGCGATGAACGTGAGTGTTGCGGTCAACGCGGTGAGACCGAACTCCTCTTCGGCCAGGAGGGGAAGGACGGTCCGTTCCTGGCCGACCATTCCGCCGACGAGCGCACTTACGCCGACAAGGAGCGAGAACTGGGCGAGGTTCGGCTTCACCCCAAGCGTGATGCGGCCGTTTCGGTTGGTCCGGTCGGGTGTTGTCACTGTCGCCGTCCATACGTGGGCACGTGAAGAGAATGGATGGTCGGCCAGCGACTCGCAAGCGCGTTCGACAACGGCAACGGGACGGCCTATCCGTCGCGACGTGCGCGGATGTGGGCACAATCGCATAGGCGCGAAGCCGACGAAAGGGATTGGGCTCCATGCATGTTCAGATTCGGTCACTCGATTTTGGCTATGTGACGTCGACTGGGGACGAGTGGATCTTCCGGGACTTCAACCTGGATGTGCAGTCCAGGTCGCTGCATTCGATCGTCGGCCCGAGTGGTTGTGGGAAGTCGACGTTGCTCCGGCTGCTCGGGGGACTCGAGACGCCGGTGCGCGGGACGATCGATCTTGTCGGCACACCGCTGGCTGCTCAACGGGTTGCGTTGGTCTTTCAGGATCCGACGCTCCTCCCGTGGTGGGACGTTGGGCGCAATGTTGGTCTTGGCGTCGAGTTCGACAAGGAACGATCAGCCCTTTACGACAAGATCCGGTCGTTCAACGTCGACCGCGTCGGTCTTCGCGATCTGGTCCGGCGTCGCCCTGCGACGTTGTCCCGTGGACAACAGACCCGTGCCTCGATCGGGCGAGCGATGGCGTTCGACGCTGACGTCACGCTGCTCGACGAGCCATTTGTGCACCTCGATGCGATTACGAAGCGTCGGATGTGGCGTGAGTTCGAATCGCACTGGCAGCTCGAAGCCAGGACATACATGCTCGTCACACATGACATCGAAGAGGCCGTGCTTCTCTCGGATCGGATCACGGTTCTATCGCCCTCGACGCCAACATCGGTTGTCGACACGATCGAGGTTGGACTGGAACGCCCCCGAAGCATCGAGAGCATGACGGACCCGGGCTTTCGATCGGCAGTCTCCCAAGTCTGGGAAGCACTCGAGGCACGGTAGGGCGAACGCGAGTCGGTGCGCGATTCGGAGGCCTTGTATGGCCGCTTCACCAGGAGGAGAAGCGCAATCAGGTAATCGGGATGGCGAAGGCAGCTTCGAAGAACTCTGCGATGTCGCGGAACGTGACGATGCCCACGGATCGCCCCGTTTCATTCGTCAGCACGAGGTACCGGTGCCGCTTTGCAGCCATCTCGAGCAGTCCGTCGGCGATGGTGGTCGAGGGCAGTGCTGAAGCAAACGCGGTCGCCATGTAGGCCTCGACTGTCTCGTCATGAAGATCTCTGACACGGCAGGCGACCTTACGGAACACGTCGTGCTGGGTGAATTCGCCCACAACGATCCCTCGGTCGTCCACGATCGAGATGAGGCCGCGATCTCGCTGGATCATCAGTTCGCACACGTCGAACAAGCTGGTGTCAGCGGTGACTTCGACAGGAACCTTGCTCGGCATTCCATAGAAATCGACATAGCGAAGCGCGTGTTCAGCGCTGAAGGCGTCTGTTTCGCCCGGTTCGGCTTCGAGATAGCGCGATGCCAACAGGATCAGGTCGTAGTGGGTGACGTTGGCGTAGTGGCCGCTGTCGTCGAGCACTACTGGCAGGTTTCGGAATCCGCCCTCACCCATGACATGAAGCGCATCGAGAGCGGATGCGGACCGGTCGATCACATGGGGCTCTGTGGTCATGAAGTCGTCGACGTCCATCTCCCACACGTCAGGAGACCGCACAACACGATTCGTCACGTCGTGCTCGGTGAAGATGCCAGCGATCGATGTGCCGTCCATGATGAACGCGCAGCTCGTGCCTGCGTTGGCCATGGCCATCACGGAGTCGTTCACGTTGGTCCCTGATTCGATGACCACTTGCGTTGAGAGCTCGACCTCCGACAACGGGGTGCTCTCGAAATGACTGACGATGTTCGGCATGGGTGGATCTCCCGCAACTTGAGAGCCAAATCCTAGTCGAACGTTCGATGGCAACCTCTGGTGGACGTGCACCGACGGTGGGGGGAACGATCGGTTCTGCACAGCATTTGACGCCGAGTAAACATCCGGTCACACTCGTCTCCTGTGAAGGTCGGGAATCGGTCAATAGATCTCAGAGGACCGCTGCGATTCGCTCTGGTCGTTGGCCTGATCTACTTCTTCCTGATCGGCGTCTCGTCGCTCGAAGCTGGCATCAAGATCATGGGCGAAGACACCCAGGAGAGCCTGTTCTCCGCTGCCAGCAACCCGATCGCTGCACTGTGCATCGGTATTCTCGGCACAGTCCTCGTGCAGTCTTCATCTGCCTCTACATCGATCATCGTTGGGCTCGTCGCCTCGGGCGCACTTGGCGTGGACGACGCAATCCCGATGATCATGGGCGCAAACATCGGCACGACGGTGACCAATACGCTTGTATCCCTGGGGCACATCCGCCAGTCGAGCGAATTCCGTCGAGCGTTCGCTGCTGCAACCGTGCACGACTTCTTCAACGTCTTAGCGGTTCTGATCCTTCTACCGGTCGAACTCCTGACCGGCGTCATCAGTGGAACTGCGGAGTGGATCAGTGAACAGCTCGTGGGCTCGTCTGGCACCGAATGGAAAAGCCCGATCAAGGCATGGGTGAAAGAGCCGGTCTCGCTGCTGAGGGACTTCTGGGAAGCCGTCGGAACCTCTGGCAACGTCGAAGGCATCATGATGGTCCTTACGGGCCTCGTCATCATCCTGCTTGCCCTGAGCCTCATCACAAAGAACATGCGTGCGTTGGTCGCAGATCGCCTCGAACGTTCGATCAATGCAATGTTGAGCCGCGGTGGGGGCACCGTTGCACTGTTTCTCGGACTGGTCATCACGATTGCCGTGCAGTCATCGAGCATCACCACGTCGATCCTGATCCCCCTCGCTGGTGCGGGCGTCATCACCCTCAGAAATGCCTATCCGGTGACCCTTGGGGCCAATGTTGGAACCACGATCACGGCGCTGCTGGCGTCGTTGGCCTCATCGAGTCCAGAAGCGCTCACCGTCGCGCTTGCGCACACCACCTTCAACGTCATGGGGATCTTCATCCTCTATGTGATTCCGCTTGCACGAGACGTACCAGTTCGGGCAGCCGAACGGCTGGCCGACGTGGCCGTCGAGCGGCGCACGCTTGCCGTTGCGTACGTGGGTATCGTATTCATCGCACTACCGCTCCTTGGCGTGGTAGTACTCGGTTAAAGGAAGGTCTCTCGTGGTTCTCGCATTCTTCAAGGGCAGTTCAGACGACGGCAACTTCGATCACATCGTGACGTCAGCGGTTGCGATGCTCGCCGATGCTCGCCACTCATACAACCTGGCAACGCTCGCATTGCTCACCGACGCCGACCCCGCAGCGGTCGCCGACGACATCCGTGACACGGACCAGCGGATCAACCTGGCCGAACAGGAGCTTCGAAGCGAGCTTGTCGTTCACGTGAGCGTCCACGGGACCGCGGATATTGGTTCGGTGCTCGGATTCACGCTGCTTCTCAAGAAGATCGAACGAATCGGCGACCAAGCCAAGAACATCCTCGATCTCGCAGAGAATGGGGTGACGCTGAGTGGGCGTGACGACATCGAGGAACTGCTGGCCGAGCGACAGTTTCTGTCGGAGCTGTTCGCCGAGGCTGGGACGCTGTTGAGCGACCCCG